>JAKLDZ010000400.1 GCA_022703255.1 Myxococcota bacterium
GGCTCGCAGCCCGCCTCCGCGCTCGAGTCCTCGACCCCACCCGAGTCCCGGTCGATGCTCGAGTCTTGTGCGACGCTCGCTTCTCCTCCCCAGCCTCCGTCGTGCTTCGCCGGCGGATAGGCGTCTGCATCATCCTGGCGAGCACAGGCGCTCACTGCGCTGAACGCCAGGAGCAGGGCGAAGCGATGCCGAGATCCGACACCCTGTCTCGCCTCGCCCGGACCATGAGTATTGGGGAGGATCATGCAACGGATTCTAGGAGCATGCCTTGGCCCACTCAACGATGAACGCGCGCGTCTTGGTCGGCGGCAAGGCAGTTCACAAGTACACCATGGAAGCGACGAGCTCGCAGACACGCCTTCTTCCCTCGAGCCCTCCCTCCATCGCGCCGCCTCCGCTCCTCATCAGCACTCGCACAGCTCGAATCACGTCTCTATGGCGCCCTTCAGATACACTCCGTGGCCACTCCTTGACGTCCTCGAGCAGGGCGGGCAAGCTCCGCAAGGCCCGGTCGTTGAAAACTCGCGGCGCATCTGAACTCCGGCAAGTCGTGCAAGGTCGCGGACACGTGTTCCCGAACCGTTGGTCGGCTGTTCGACTCAGCCCGGGGGCGCCATCCGGCTTCGGCGCGTCGAGTCCTCCCGTTTCCCTCGCCACCCTCTCCACGTTCCCGCATCGCCTTGGGCGGTGACACGACCACGTGTATCATCGCGCCGCCACCCGCCATCCGACTCCACAAGGAACCGCATGGACCCCCTGCTTCTCGCTCGAATCCAGTTCGCCTTCACCGTCGGATTCCACTTCATCTTCCCTCCCATCAGCATCGGCCTCGCCTGGGTGCTCGTGGCCATCGAGTGGTTCGGCTGGAAAAAACAGGACCCCGACTACGTCACCGCCGGCAAGTGGCTCGGCAAGCTCCTCGGCATCACCTTCGCCGTCGGCGTCGCCACCGGCATCGTCATGGAGTTCCAGTTCGGCACCAACTGGTCCGCCTACTCGAAGTTCGTGGGCGACATCTTCGGCGCTCCCCTCGCCGCCGAAGGCATCTTCGCCTTCTTCCTCGAGTCCACCTTCATGGGGATCTACCTCTTCGGACGCAATCGCGTCTCCAAACGTATCCACTGGATCTCCTCGCTGATGGTCGCCATCGGCTCCACCCTGTCCGCCTTCTGGATCATCGTCGCCAACTCCTGGCAGCAAACCCCCACGGGCTATGTCCTGCGCAACGGGCGCGCGGAGATCGTCGACTTCGCCGCCGCGGTCTTCAACCCCTCCACCCTGCCCAGATACTTCCACACCGTCGTGGCCTCCCTCATCACGGGCGCCTTCGTCGCCGCGGGTGTGGCGGCCTGGCAGCTGCTGCGCAATCCCGACGCGCAGTTCGCGCGTCGCGCCATGAAGGTCGCCGTGATCGTGGGCCTGGTCGCATCGGTCTCCGAGCTGATGCCCTTCGGCCACTGGCACGCTCAACAGGTGGCGCAGACGCAGCCCGAGAAGTTCGCCACGATGGAGGGATTGTTCGAGACCAAGGCCGGGGCGCCCGCGGTGGTCTTCGGGATCCCGACCAACGATCCGCCGGGGATCAAGCTCGCGGTCGAAGTCCCGAAGCTGCTGTCGCTCATGGCCTACAACGATCCGAACGCGGAGGTGAAGGGGCTCGACGCTTTCCCGCCGGAGAACCGTCCGCCGCTCGCCCTGACCTTCATCTCGTTCCACAGCATGGTCATGCTCGGCTCGTGGTTCATCCTGCTGATGGCCGTGGCCGCCTGGCAGCTCAAGCGAGGCAAGCTCTGGAATGACCGGCTGGTGCTCAGGGCATTGCTCTGGTCCATGCCGCTGCCGGTCATCGCGTGCGAGCTCGGCTGGATCGCGGCAGAGGTCGGACGTCAGCCGTGGGTGGTCTACGGGCTGCTGCGCACCTCTCAGGCTCATTCGCCGACGGTGACTGCGTCGGAGATCCTGTTTTCGCTGGTGATGTTCGGGATGGTCTACGCGCTGCTCTTCGCGCTGTGGTTCTTCCTGATGCGAAAGCACGCCTGCGGGACCCCCGACCCGGGACAGCACGGAAACGGCTCGACACCGAAGGCCGCGTGAGGAGGAAGCAGCCATGGATCTGAACACTGTCTGGTTCCTTCTCTTCGCCATTCTCATCGCTGGCTACGCGATGCTCGACGGATTCGATCTCGGGGTGGGAGTGCTGCACCTGTTCGCGCGCTCCGACGAGGAGCGCGACGTGCACGTGGCGGCGATCGGGCCGGTGTGGGACGGCAACGAGGTGTGGCTGGTGACGGCGGGAGGTGCGTTGTTTGCGGCGTTTCCTCCGGTCTACGCGACGGTCTTCAGCGGGTTCTACATCGCGCTGATGCTCCTGCTGCTGGCGCTGATCGCCCGCGCGGTGTCGATGGAGTTCCGTCACGCGCACGACAGCGCGCGCTGGGTGAAGGCCTGGGACTACGCCTTCGGCATCGGGAGCCTGGTGCCCGCGCTGCTGTTCGGTGTGGCGGTCGGCAACGTCATGCGCGGTGTGCCGATCGGCGCTGACGGCGCCTGGGGCGGGACGTTCCTTGGCCTGCTGAACCCGTACTCGCTCATGATCGGGGTGGTGAGCCTCGCCATGATGACGATGCACGGGGCGACCTATCTGCACATGAAGTCCGAGGGCGCGCTCGAGGCACGGCTCGCCGCGTGGATTCCCAAGCTGTGGGGCGTCTTCCTCGCGCTGTACGCCGCCGCCACCGTCTGGTCCGTCGTCGCGCTGCCCCACCTGTTCGAACGCGTCTCCGGCAATCCGCTCTTCTGGCTGCTGACGCTCGCGCTTGTGACCGGGATCGTCGGGATCCCCCTGGCCAACGCGCGGCGACGCGCCGGATGGGCCTTTCTTTCGTCCTGTGCGACGGTCGTTTCGATGGTCGGTGTGACGGCCGTTTCGATGTACCCGACGCTGGTGTTCTCGAGCTCCGGACCGGCGCTCGGGCTCACGATCTACAACGCATCGGCCTCTCCGCTGGCGCTGCGGACGATGCTCGTGATCGCCCTGCTCGGCATGCCCTTGGTGATCGGGTACACGGTCTTCACGTACAGGCTCTTCAAGGGCAAGGCTCAGCCCCACGGCGGCTACTGAGCACGGATCGGTCGGGTCGCGCACAAGCTACCGATCACCGACCCGAAGCGCGCTAGTATGCGCGCCCGATGCAACCCCTTCCGCACACGCAACGCCCCGACCGGAAGCTCGCGCCTCGCGGCCCGAGCCCGCTCCTCCGCTTGCTTCTCCCCTCGTTCCTCGCGCTCTTCGTCGCATTGCCCGGCGCCGCGTCGCTGTCCGGATGCAAGAAGAAGAGCAGCGACGACGCCTCGGCACAGGCGCGCAAGCCGGTGCTCGTGCATGAGGTGCAGCGCGGCGACATCACCGACCTCCTCAGCTATCCGGCGGAGCTGCTCCCCTACGCCGAGGTGCGGGTGTTCTCGACGATCCCCGATCGGATCCTCGACTTTCCGTGGAAGGACGGGCAGGAGATCCAGCGGGGTCAGCGCGTGGCGCTCGTGCGCAAGGAAGGGCTGGATCGTGGGTTGGAGCAGATGGCTGCGCAGCTCGACGGTCTCGACGCGCAGATTCGGAACATGGAGTCGGAGCTGGGCAGGACGCGAGATCTGGCCGACGCGGGGGTTCTGACCCAGAACGTGCTCGACAACGTCGAGACGCAGCACACCTCGCTGCAGGCGCAGCGAAGAGCGCTCGCCGCTGGCAGGGCCCAGCTCGCGGTCTCCGCGGGCAACGCGATGATCGCTGCCCCCATCTCCGGAGTCATCGCGGGCAAGACCGTCGAGAAGGGCGACATGGCCTCGCCCCAGATGCCGCTGTGTCGCATCATGCAGATCGATCAGCTCAAGGTGACCTTCCGGCTCATCGAGGCCGACGTCGCGAAGGTGCGGCTGAAGCAGGAGGTGGTGCTGACGCTGGCGGCGCATCCTGGCAAGGAGTTCCGCGGGGCGGTGACGACGGTGCTGCCGTACCTGGATCGGGAGACGCGCACCAACACGGTGGAGGTGACGGTGGACAACCCGGTGGACGCGGCGACCGGGCAACGGCCGTTGAAGCCCGGGATGTTCGGCCAGGCGCGGCTCTTGATCGCGGAGCACAAGAACGTGGTGCTGGCTCCCGAGCCGGCGCTGCTGCTCGACGAGAACCTGATCGCGAAGCAGAAGCAGGGGGAAACGCTTCGCCGAGCGATGGTCGTGGGCCCCGACGGCTTGGCGCAGGAGCGTGTCGTGCGCCTGGGCGCACGCAAGGGGACGACCTGGGAGATCCTCGAGGGTCTGAACGACAAGGAGCGGCTGATCGTCCGCGGTCAGCACGGGCTCAAGGCCGGTCAGCCTGTCGAGATCGTCGGCGTCGCAGCCGACAAGCCGTGACCGGAGCGCGCCCATGAACCTCGCCGATCTGTCCGTCCGCCGCGGTGTCACCGTCGGCATGCTCTACCTGCTGCTCGTCGGCTTCGGGATCTTCTCCCTGCTCCGCCTGCAGCTCGACCTGTATCCCGACATCTCCTTCCCCACCGTGGTGATCATCACCAACTACACCGGTGCCAGCCCCGAGGACATGGAGACCCTCGTCTCCCGTCCCATCGAGGGCGCCGTCTCGGCCGCCAAGGACGCCGAGGAAATCCGCTCCACCTCCAAGCAGGGCACCTCCGTCATCGAAGTCAAGTTCGACTGGGGCAAGGACATGGAGGTCGCCGAGACCGATGTCCGCCGCAAGCTCGAAATGATCAAGGGCCAGCTCCCGGAGGACGCCTCCGATCCGATGGTCTTCGCCTTCGACCCGTCGATGCAGCCCATCGTCATGATGATGGTCAGCGGTCCCTACCCGCTCGACGAGCTGCGTCGAATCGCGGAGCGCGACATCGAGCCCCGTCTCGTGAGGCTCCCCGGGATCGCCTCCGCGGAGGTGGCCGGTGGGCTGGAGCGCGAGATCCACATCCAGCTCGATCCCCTGAAGCTCGCGGCCTTCGAGCTCGACGTCAACGCGGTGGTGGGCGCGGTCTACAAGGAGAACTCCCAGGCGCCGGGCGGCACGATCGAGCAGGGCCAGCTCGACTTCACCATCCAGACCGAAGGCAAGTACCGCAAGGTCGCGGACATCGCCCAGGTCGTGGTCGGAATGAAGGTCACACCACAAGGCGTCGTCCCGATCCGCCTCGGCGAGGTCGCCGAGGTGCAGGACACCTTCTACGAAAGCCAGCGCGTGCTCGAGGTCAACGGTGTCCCCGCCGTGTGGGTCATGGCCCGCAAGCAGAGCGGCGCGAACACCGTGCGTGCCTGCGAAGCGATCATCGACGCGCTGCCCGCGATCAAGCGGGCCACCGCCGCGGACATCGACTTCGGGATCATCTTCAACCAGGCCGACTTCATCAACGCCTCTCTCGGCAACCTCTCCTCCAGCGGCGAGATCGGCATCGTCATCACCTTCCTCGTGCTCCTCGTCTTCCTCCGCAGCGTCCGCAGCTCCATCATCGTCGCCGCGGCCATCCCCATCTCCGTGGTCGCCACCTTCGCCGTCATGGACCAGACGAAGATGACGCTGAACGTCTTCTCCATGGCAGGACTGGCCCTCGGCATCGGCATGCTCGTGGAC
>JAKLDZ010000401.1 GCA_022703255.1 Myxococcota bacterium
CGAAGCCGGCGACGCCGTCTGCTGCTGCACCCACGCCATCACCGGCGCCTGCGGCCGCAGGTGGGCTCGCGGGTGCCTTCAACAAGACCGTGCAGGAGACCGAGGTCTCTGCAGCGATCGAGGTGCTTTCTGCCGGCGCTGCCGAGGAGTGGTACGTCGGCGTCAACGGCGTGCCGCTCGGCCCGGTGCGTCTGTCGGTGCTGCGTCAGAAGGCGGCGCAGGGCCTGGTCAACGAGGACTCGCTGGTCTGGCGCGAGGGGTTCGACGAGTGGTTGCCGCTGCGGACCTTCCCCGAGCTGGCGTTGCTGGTGCAGGAAGCGCGAGAGCACGCAGTGCGTCCGGTGTTGACGGCGCCCGCATCCGGAGGGCAGCGGATCTCGTCGCTGCCTCAGGTCCCCGTCTCCGCGCCCAAGCCCGTCGCCCCGCTGCGTCCCCCATCCCCTTCGGGGGCTGCCATGCCCGCGGAGCCGCTCGCGCCCGCGCAAGGAATCGATCTGAAGGGGCCGTCGCTCAAGCAGGTGGCCAACGTCGCGTTGCACGCGGCCGAGCATCCCGCCCCTGCGCCTGCGACGCCCGCTGCCGTCGCTGCGCTCGCCGCGTCTCCCGATGTCCTTGCGGATCCCTTCGCACCCCGGCCCGCGGAGCCCGTCGCCGTCCCTGCGACACAACCGGTCGCACCGCCTCCGCCCGCTCCTGCCGCCGAGGCGCACCGCCCGTCGCAGCCCCCGGAAGGCCGCCCGTCGGTGATCGACGGCATCGCCGGCGGAGTGAAGAAGCAGGTTCGCCTGCACCCCGCGGCGGTGGCGTTCATCGGACTGCTCGGCGTGTTGGGCGGCGTGCTGCTCACCATCGTGCTGGTCGGAGGCAAGTCGCAACCGCAGCCCACTCCCACCGTTCAGATCGTCACCGTGACGGCTCCTGCCGCGACCGCACCTGGCGGTGTCCCCTCGGCCAGCGGCTTCGCCTTGCAGGAAAACGAGATCGTCGCGGATCCATCGCGTCCGGGGGGCCAGCGCCTGGCCTCGGCGCGGGGCGACGCGGGCACGAGCGCGGCGACGGACAAGCCAGGCGGTGATGCTCCTCCGATGTCCGTGGGGTTGTCGGACATGCCGGGGCTCGCGGGACCGAACGTCGCGGGCCCCACGCCGGGCGCAGGCAACCAGAGCCTCCCGGCCCTCGAGCAGTCGGACATCCAGCGTGTGGTCTCGCAGAACGTCGGGTTCGTGCGACGTCAGTGCTGGGAGCCGGCCCTCGCATCCCGTTCACCGAACGCTCCGTCGTCGGCCAAGGTCACCGTGGCGATCACCATCGGCGCCGATGGAAGCGTGCAGAGTGCGAACGCATCGGGTGGAAGCGGCTATCCGGATCTGGCTTCCTGCGTGGCTTCTCGCGTGCGGGGCTGGAAGTTCCCGCCGTCGAGCGGCACATCGAACGCCAACGTCCCGTTCGTGTTCGCCACGCAGTGACGGTCGCGCGGACGGGCGAGGGCGCGCGGGTGTGGGGCGAGTGCGCGCCTGGCGCCGTTGCGTGCGAGCGAGTCAGCCGACGAGTCTGTGGACGCTCTCGTAGCCGGAGTCGAGATCGGTGATGGTGACCTCGACGATGCCGTGGGAGTCGAGGGCGTAGCGTTCGCGGACGAGGGGGCCTTCGCGGTCGTTGCGGCAGATCGGAACGGACTTGAGATCGACGTCGTCGCTGCGCAGGCTCGGGTCGAAGGGGAAGAGGACTTCGGCGAAGGGGGTGATATCGCCTTGCGGGGAGCCCTGAGCATCGAGGGAGGTGCACTCGACGTAGCGGAAGTGGCCGATGTTGTGGGCAGGCCGGTAGAGGCGGCACGACACGAAGGACTCGTCGCCTTCGGGGAGGCGCAGGTCGTTGGTGAACACTGGGTCGAAGGACACCGAGGTGCCGTCGAGGGCCTCGCGGAACACTCCGAAGGTTCGCGAGAAACGATCGGTGAGCTGGAACCCGGCGGCCTCGTCGCCCGCGATGGCAAGCCCGATGGCGGTCGCCGCGGAGGGGTACGGCGAGCGGTGCACGCGGCGTCCGAAGCGCGAGCGCAGGGTGCGTCCGATGGCGGGCAGGGAGCTTGCGCCGCCGACGACATAGATCCCGGCGATGTCGGAGAGGGCGGGCTCGTTGCCGGGCGCAGGAGGATCGCACCCGGGTTGCGCATCGAGGATCGACATGACGGGGAGCATGGCGTCGATGGAGCGTTCGACGAGTGGAGCGCAGGCGTCGTAGAAGTCGGCGACGGGGATGGCGACTTCGGGGACGGGGGTGTCGGAGCCGAGGACGGGTTCGAGCTCGATGACGACGCGTCGGGAGTTGGGGTGGAGGGCTTCCTTGGCCTGGCGGCACAGGTCGAGGAGGCGGTCGAGGTTGCGACGGGAGAGGCTCGCGCGCGGGATGGATGCCGCTTGCAGCACGAGGTCGAGCAGACAGGAGTCGAAGTCGTCGCCGCCGAGCCTTCCGACGCCGGCGGTGGTGATGACGTCGTGGTGCTGGCCGGTCATGTGCACGAGGGAGGCGTCGAAGGTCCCTCCGCCGAGGTCGTAGACCACGACGTACTCTCGCTTCGAGGTGATGGTGGAGCGGTGGCGGTGGGCGTATTCGAAGCCTGCGGCGGAGGGCTCGTTGAGGAGCGAGGCGACCTCGAACCCGGCGCGGCGGAACGCGTCGATGGTGAGGAAGCGTTGGGTGTTGTGGGCGTTGGCCGGGGTGGCGACGGCGGCACGGATGGGGCGTGAGCGAGCGATCGACTTGGGGAGGTTGGAGCGCAGGAGCAGGTCGCGACGCAGGGAGGAGAGGAAGCCGGCGAGCAGGTCGGCGACGGGCAACTCGGTGGAGCCGACGAGGACGCGGGAGTAGGGGGCGAGGGTGGAGTCGGACAGGATCCGTTTGAAGGAGCGGAGCAGGGTCCATTCGGGGTCGGTGCCGACGGCGAGGGCATCGAATCCGTATCGGAGCTCGCCGCGGCACTCGGCGGCGACGGAGGGATACCACTCGGTTGCGTCGCCGGCCTCGTCGAGGAAGCTGACGATGGGGTAGTTGCCCCGGTCGGTCCAGGCAACGATGCTGCGGGTTGTTCCGAAGTCTACTCCGAGTTGCACGGCGGGAGCCTCGGGCGGGATGTTGCCACAAGCTGGGAGGGAGGGGGGAACCGACTACGAGGCGCGACGGATGGCAGCGATCCAGAAGCCGCCGAAGGCGGCGAGGGGGGAGTCGCAGACGGCCCATTCGGCGGAGCGCAGGACGTTGCGGAGCAGTGGGACGCGCATGGCGGCGGCGGCGGGGGTGAGGATGCGGACGCCGCGCGAGGCGACGAGCTCGCAGCCGGGGGGGATCATTTTCCGGACTTCGGCGGGGGAGTCGAAGCGGGTGTAGACGGCGTCCTCGAGGGTCTTGTCGCTGATGGCGCCGGCGGGGCCGAGGCGTTTGGCGAGGGCGCGAAGGCTCCAGGGGTTGTAGAACTCGGCCAGGACATGTCCGCCGGGGCGGGTGACGCGGACCATCTCGTCAAGCGCGGTGGCGATTTCGGGGACGTGGGCGAGCACCTTGAACGAGCAGACGACGTCGAAGGACTTGTCTTCGAACGGAAGGGACGTGGCGCTGCCGAGGGTGGCGTCGAGGCCGCGTTCGCGGGCCTTTTCGAGCATGCCTTCGGACAGGTCGACACCCTTGGCGGAGCGGCACTTGCGAGCGAGGCGTTCGAGGATGAGGCCGGTACCGCAGCCAACCTCCAGCAAGTCCCCGCCATTGCAGAAGCGCAGGGCGTAGTCGATCTCCAGATCGTCGAGCAGCGCGTGGTAGCCCCCGGGGTCGTTGGGGCGACGCCTCGCTTCGTAGCGTGTGGAGAACTCGTCGTAGTAGCTTCGGATCGAGGCTTCGTCGTGCCCGGGGCGTGTCATGCCCGGGGCTATAGCGCGACCTGGGGGGGAGGGACAAACTCGGGACCTCTGCGTGCTTCGAGAGCGAACAATCGAGCCATGGGGGGCTTTGCGGTGCGGGGCGGGGGATCCGTGCTGCGCAACCCGCGCCAAGGAGCGATGGCCGGAGCGGATTTTTCCGCACGTTCCTGTTGACCGGACGGCCTTCGGGAGGTGAACTACTCGGCGGAGTCGTCGGTCCCCCCATGCCCGTTCTTCCCCATGATGCGCAGCTCCCCTCGGCTGGACAGGAGCAGAATCCGTCTGCCCGCGTGGGGACCACCGTGCGCGAGAAGTGGCGCATCGATGCGTTGATCGGCGCTGGCGGCATGGCGGCGGTCTACGCGGCCACGCATCGCAACGGCCAGCGCGTGGCCTTGAAGATCCTGCACACGGTGCTCGCGTCGGACTCGAGCGTGAAGGACCGCTTCCTGCGCGAGGGGTACGTCGCGAACTCGGTCGGGCATTCGGGGTGCGTGGCGGTCCTGGACGACGATCTGACGGAGGACGGGGCGCCGTTCCTGGTGATGGAGCTGCTGGAGGGGGACACGCTTCGCGACGTGTGGAAGAAGGGCGGCCGGAGGATGCCGCCGGTGCAGGCGCTGCAGCTGATGGATCCGGTGTTGGACTGTCTCGCGGCGTGTCACGCGGCGGGCGTGATCCACCGGGATCTGAAGCCGCCGAACATCTTCGTCACCAAGCAGGGGCAGGTGAAGATCCTGGACTTCGGCGTGGCGCAGCTCCGGACGGCGGCGTCGGAGCGGACGCGGGCGGGGACGACGCTGGGGACGCCTCACTACATGTCGCCGGAGCAGGCGATGGGGCTGGTGGATCAGCTCGACGGTCGCGCGGACCTGTTTTCGGCGGGAGCGATCCTGCACGCGCTGATCACGGGGCAGCGGATCCACAACGCGCGCACGGAGAACGAAGCCTTGATCCTGGCGGCGACCACGCCGGTGCCGTCGGTGGCGCGTATCGCGCCGGATCTCCCGGTGGACGTGATCCGTCTCATCGACAAGTCGCTCTGCTGGGACCGGCGCAACCGCCACGCGGATGCGAAGGTGATGCAGGCGGACCTTCGCAAGGTGTTGGCGGGACTCGGGGCGAGCGTTCCCACCGCGGAGACGGGCTTGCGGATCGGGACTGCGGTGGCGGCGTCGGTCGAAGACGGTGAGTATGAGGAGCTGGAGGAGCTGGAGGAGCTCGAGGAGTACGACGAGGGGGCGGAGGGGCAGGCAGCCGAGGCGGAGCAGGATGTCGGGGAGAACTTCGCGGAGGAGGCGGCCGCCGATGATCCGCGGGTGCTCAAGATGGCGGAGCTCTTCAAGCAGATCGAGCGCTTGTTGCCCAACGTGCGCCAGATGGGGTGGGAGCATCCGGCGACGAACCGGGCGTTGATGACGGCGTTCCAGCAGTTCGCCGATGCGCTGCAGGAGGACGAGCACGCGGTGTCGTTCACGTGCAGGCCGTACTCGTTCCTGAAGCTGGGGCAGACGGTGTGGGAGCCGAGTCCACCGTTCGACGGCATCCCGTACAACCTGTTCGAGTGCGGCATCCGGGAGATGCGTATCCGGAGGGGCGTGACCCAGGACGAGTTCCGGGGAATGCTCGAGCTGTGGATGCTGGATCCGTCGAGGGACTTGCCGCCGGAGGACGATCTTGCGGCGGCGTTCTGGGACCGGGGATTGGA
>JAKLDZ010000402.1 GCA_022703255.1 Myxococcota bacterium
CTGCACCGGGGGCACGTGCAGCGCCCTGGGGACCTGTCAGGCTTGCACCCCTGGGACCGTCAAGTGCGTCGGAGAGAGTGTCCAGTCGTGCAACAGCAACGGGCAGTGGGACCCCACGGTGGCCTGTGCGTCGCCGAAGCCGTACTGCGAAGACGCGAGCGCGACGTGCGTGGAGTGCGAGGCGTCGGCGCAGTGCCCAGCCCCCGCCAACGAGTGTCTCACATCGAGCTGCACGGGATTCGCGTGCGGGTTCCTGCCGAAAGCGTCGGGGACGAGCTGCGCAGCCGGCGTGGGCAAGTGCGACGGCGCCGGCCAGTGCAACGTGTGCACGCCGGGCACGGCGATCTGCAACGGCAACGTGCCGCTCCTGTGCGGGTCGAACGGGCAGTATGCTGCGCAGCCTGCATGTTCGGGGGCGACGCCGAACTGCAACCCGGCGACGGGCACCTGCGTGGAGTGCTCGGTCGCGAGCCAGTGTGAGGTGTCGTCGAATCCGTGTCTCGACGCGGTGTGCACGTCGAACGCGTGCGGGTTCGCGCCGAAGACACTGGGGACGATCTGCCCCAGTGGAACGTGCAGCGGGACGGGGCTGTGCTGGGCGTGCACGCCGGGGACCGAGGTGTGCGACGGAAACGGGACGAAGACGTGCAACAGCAACGGACAGTATGACGCGGTGGTGAGCTGCGTGGCGCCGAAGCCGTACTGCGAGACCGGGAGCGTGGAGTGCGTGCAGTGCCTGACGGCGGGGCAGTGCACGACGCCGGCGAATCCGTGTTTGCAGGCGACGTGCATCGGGTACGCGTGCGGGATCGGGAACAAGGCCGACGGGACTTCGTGTGCGGTGGGCGTGGACACGGGCACGTGTTCGTCGGGGAATTGCAGGGTGTGCACCACCGGAGCGAAGCGGTGCAAGACGGGAGTGACGGACGTCGCGCAGACCTGCGATTCGAATGGGCAGTGGCAGGACACGGAGACGTGCTCGGGGGGGACGCCGGTGTGCATGCACGGAGAATGCACATCGGGATGCAACGCTCTCGTGTTCGACGGAGTCAACGACCTGGTGACGATCCCGCAGAGCACCTCGTTCAACTACCCGGGCAGCTTCACGGTGGAGGCGTGGGTGGTAACCAAGGCCGGAACGCAGTACCAGCGCCTGCTTGCCCACGACTCGCCAAGCGACTCGGCGATCTACACAGGGTGGGAGCTTGACCTGCAGTACGGAGCGAACATTCGGTTTCAGTTCGAGATGGACGGAACAAAGAACGTTCAAGCTCCTGTGACAACCGGCGTCTGGCACCACGTTGCGGGTGTGTACGAGACTCCCGGGACGATGTCGCTGTTCGTCGATGGTGTCAAGGTGGCGACCAAGAGCTCGATCTCCTATTCAGCTGTCACAATCGACAAGCCAATCGGGCTCGGACGCGATACGGAAGTTCCGAGCGGATATCCGTGGGCCGGGTCGATCGGACCCACCCGCATCAGCAACGTGGCGCGCTACAGCTCGACATTCGCTCCCACCTGGGGCTGGACGACCGACGCGAGTACGCTCGCCGTCTGGAACTTCAACGAGGGGAACGGGACCACGCTGGGGGACAGCTCCGGCGGCAACCACAACGGCACGATCTCGGGGGCGGTCTGGAGCCCGATCACGTGTCCGACCACGCCTGCCCCGACCTGGAAGCTGATGGGGACAAAGTCCGCGCAGGTGATGTTCGGAAGCTGTGCACATACGGAAACGAAATCCATCCCATGCTCGTCGGCGAACCTCGGTTCCGAGGTCCGAATCTTCAACAATAATGGCGTCGAGCTCAAGGATTCGACCGTAGACAGCGGCGCGTACCAGGGAATGTCCGCTACGGTGAGCGGCTCGACCATGTCCCTGACGGGCCGAACCGGGTGTGGAGGCGACAATCTGCAGACCCAGAACGTCACGTACTACGTGTGCAGCTATTGAGACGGACGTTGAAGTGCTGATCCTGGTCCTCGAGCAGGCTCTCGCTGACATGGGTGAATGAATGAACGCCAAAGTTGAGGCTCCTCTCGAAACACTGATCAAAGACGCATGGGGTTACGCTTCATCGATTGGCGCGACACACAAGGGGCTTGTTCAGGCGCCGTCGTTCCCTGTGTTGTGGTTTGGAGACCTGGAACGCTGGTTCAAGAAGCCTCGTGCGAAACGCATACTGACCTCCGGCGTCAATCCGGGGCCTAAGACCTTCTGCAAGTGCGAGGAGGGACCGAACTGGTGGGGAAAGCTCACCCACAAATCGCCGCCTGAGTTGGGTGAGTATTCCGAAGCACTGGCGAGGTACATGGAGTTCCTGTCGGAGCGCCCTGACGATTTCAAGTGGTTCAAGAGCTACAATCCACTACTGGAGGCGTTCGGAACGAGCTTCTCCTCAGGTCGTGACTCTGCCATTCACACGGACATATTCTCGCCGCTTGCAACAGTCGAGCCCTGGTCGCGGTTGAGCCGCGATCAGCAGAAGACCCTCAGCGAACAGGGGCTCGCATTGTGGACTCGCCTCATTCGAATCCTGCAACCATCGGTCGTCGTTCTTTCCGTGCGAAACGATCAGTGGAAGACGATTGAATCGAGCCTTGGAGCATCTCAGATCAGGAATGTCTTCTGCACGCGAAGTACCAAGGACGGCAACCGGTACCCCCGTGGCCGAAACATGCGGATCTGGATTGCCGAAGCCAGCGAACCTGTTGCCATGACGCTCGTCGTGGGCAACAAGCTTGCGAACAAGCCGTTCCAGCCGCTCGACCACGCCCGACTCTCCCACGTCGGCAAGCGCGCCGCGCACATCCTCGGTTTTGCCGGTGCTCCTCCGGCGCGGGCGCCGGTTGAACTCTACGAGGTGGAGTGTCGTCGGGCCGTTAGAGTTGGTCGCAGTTAGATGGCATGGATCGTCATGTTCATCACGGCCCCCGGGTGTTGCCCAAGGCACAGGCTCCACGCGTGTCGCGCTTCGAATGATGTCGAGCCGTCCCTGATTCGCGCCGACTCTCACGCCCTGAGGAGGAAGCCCCATGCGTCTCGTCTGCTGGTCATCGATCGCTTGCGTCCTGCTCGTGCCAGCGTGCAAGCGCGCCGACAACCCGTCTCCCACCGCCTCCACCTCGGCGTCATCCGCCGCGGAAACCCTCCCCTCCCCACCCGTCCGAGCCTGGGAGACCGCTCGCCGTGACGCCCTCGGCACCGCCGCCAAGCCCCCCGCCTTCGTTTCCCGGGCCCCCGCAACCTCTCCCGACTGCGCCGTCCCGTCCGTTGCCCGGCGGCTCGACGCGAAGCACGACGCCCAACGCGTCGAACTCGACAAGCAGCTCAAGGCCACCGCCAAGGACCGCGTCGCTGCCCTCTCGAAGGCCTATGAGCCCTTCATGCTCGGCGACGCGTTCCGACGAACCCAGGTCAATCGCGCAGGATTGCTCGGCATCGCCCTCGGCCCGAAGCTCCCGAAGACCACGCTGCTCGAGCCTCCGATCGTCGGAATGGAAGCGCCTCTGGAATCCCCGGACGCCGACGGCGATTCCGGCTTCGCTGCCGCGATTCGGAAGACCGGTGGCTCCCGATTCCGTTGCACCGTGAGCGACGTGGTTTCGCTTCGAGCGTCGGAGCTTGCACCGATTCCTGGCTCCATGCCCGGTCAGGGCGCCGACCTGCTCCTGTGCGATGGCGTCGGGCTCGTGCTGCCGCGCGCCGCCGGACGACCGCGCGTCAAGGTCCTTGGCGCAAAGGCCCGGATCGAAGGCTTCGATCCGCTGCCCGATCCCGCCGCACCGGAGCTGCGCCAGGCGCTTCGGGCCGGGAGCTGGGAAGGAGCCACGATCGAAGTCGCAGGAGCAGCACGCCTTCGACGCTTCACCGGATCGTCTGGCGTTCACGGGTCCTGGGACACCGCGCGGGCCTACCTGTCGGCCTGGGGTGTCGGTGCCGGCGGGCTCGCGATTCCACCGACCTGGCTCGTTTCGTTCGACACCGCCTGTGTCGCAGGAATCGAATGTGATCCTCGCGACGGCCTCGAGCCGGCCAAGGTGCTCTTGCGCCAGCCTGGGAAGCCCAGGCGGGCGGCCATCGCATCGGTCTCGCCGTCTGCCGTTGCGCCGCCGCCGGGTTCGCCCGGAGTACCTGCCTCCGAGAGCTCTCCGAAGGAAGAGCCCGACTACGGACGATGGGAGAACGCCGCGCGTGCAGTGGATCCCCCGATCGCGAAAGGAGCGGGCAAGCGCGCCTGGTCGGAGGGATTCTTCGTGGATAGTCCCGAGGGCTCGAAGGCCGTGGAGGGGATCAGGAAGCCTGGTGACGAGGTGACGATCTCGGATCGAGCACCGGAGAAGGATCCGACTGCGGCCGAGTGGCGCAAGCAGGTCGCGGCGATCGGCGGGGTGACGAGCTTCAAGTGCGGGGTCGTCGATATCACCGTCACGCGCGCCTACCCGGCCCCCGTGGTGGAGGCCGCGGGAAAGGCGCTCGGCTTCGACACCTCGGAGGGGCCCGTGGTGGCGATAAGGTGCAACGGTGGCGCGGACTCGTTCAGGGGCGCTATCGTCGTGGTCGTACCCACCCGTGCTGCCCGCGCCGTGATCGGCGGAACTGCAGTCAAGGAGCTCGTGGCCCCGGCGGGTGCGTTCTTCGACCCGGCACTCGGACCGAACCTCTTCGACACGCCCAGAGGCGCGGAGCTGGTGATCGCGCGTCCGCCACGACTCCTTCGCAACGGAATGATGGAACGCGCGTTCGGGCTCGATGGGCCGGTCTGGATCGCTGACTTCACCCAGTTCCGGTGCGCCCACGAGGGCATCGGCTGCGAGCTGTTCGATGGGCTCAAGCTCCCCGCGGTGAAACCCGCCTCCGAAGCGTTCGAGAAGTGCGAGGTCTCCTCGTTCGTGTATCCGCCCAAGGGCTACACCACGGCCCACGAGGATCCGAAGGGGACCCCGCTGCCCCAGCCCCCCGCGCCCGAGAAAAAGGAGCGACCCAACGACCACGCCATGATGGTGCGCATTCCCGCCGGAGCATTCGTCATGGGCGCCGAGGAACCCCGGTCGAACGACCGCATGCCTCGCCCCGCGCATCTCGTATTCCTGAGCGAGTTCTGGATCGACGAGACCGAGGTCACGACCGCGAAGTTCATGGACTGCGTCCACGCCAAGGTGTGTATGCGCGGCCCCTCCGTGAATCCCGGCACAGACCGGTACTGCCACACGGGCACTCCCGAGCAGGCCGCGCTCCCGATGAACTGCGTGGCCCGATTGCAGGCGGAGACGTACTGCAAGTGGGTGGGCGCCGAGTTGCCCACCGAGGCGCAGTGGGAGAAAGCCGCGCGGGGGATCGACGCTCGCGCGTACCCGTGGGGGAACGTGCCCGAGCCGAACTGCGCCGTCGCTGCGGTGGACCGCGACTGCGGACCGAGAGGTCCCCTCGAGGTCGCCGCGCGTCCTGCGGGGCAATCGTCCTACGGTGTGCTCGGCATGAGCGGCGGCGTGTGGGAGTGGGTCGCCGACACCGTCGGCCCGTATCCAGCACTCGGTGTCGTGCGCGACCCGGTGAACCGGAGCCCCAAAGGCAACGGCGTGCTTCGCGGAGGCGGCTGGGGCCAGGGCGATCTC
>JAKLDZ010000403.1 GCA_022703255.1 Myxococcota bacterium
CGTGACCCCATTCGAGGGACGGCACGAAGTCTCGTGGATCCACGATTCCATCGCTTGCTCGGCCATCGCGCGCTCGTTTTTGGGGTCCACGCTCTTCGGGGTCTGCCCCGACCTGCAGTTGGCGTGCTCGTGCTCCGCGGCCTCGGCCATCCTGCGTGCGCTCTCTCCGACTGCGTTCCCCTCGATCCGCGTACTCGACATGACGGTCTCTCCTGGTTGGCTCGTGTGCGTGAAGTCTCAACGGGTTTCGGTTCGGCGCGCCGCGCGGCGGCGCGAGAGCTGCCGGCGTCGGTACGAACGTGTCCCCTTCGGCCGCAGGCGTGTGGCGGTTGCGGACTTTTTTTCGGCGCCCTCGGAAATGCTTGCGCTGGCCCCCGCTTTCGCGCCCTGGTATGACGCCGGCCGACCGGGATGCCGAGCCTGCTGCGACTCCTGCCCCCGGCTTGGAGAGACTCCATGGACCACGATCTCACGAAGGTGGATGAGATCCTGAGCCGTTACCCGAGAGACGAAGCGTCTCTGGTGATGGTGTTGCAGGACATCCAGGCGCAGTTCCGTTTCCTGCCCTGCGAGGCGCTCGAGCGGGTCGCCGATCAGCTCGACATCCCCCGCTCCCGCGTCTTCTCGGTCTCGACCTTCTACAAGGCTTTCTCCCTCGAACCCCGCGGCAAGGTCGTCATCCAGGTGTGCAAGGGCACCGCGTGCCACGTGCGCGGAGCGCAGCTCATCGAAGACGAGCTCTGCCGGCAGCTCGGCATCCAGGTCGGCGAGACCACCCCCGATCACCGCTTCACGCTCGAGACCGTCAACTGCGTCGGCGCCTGCGCCATGGCCCCGGTCGTGGTCATGGGAGAGAAGTATCACCGCGAGGTGAAGTCCTCCCGGATCGCGCGGCTGCTCAAGGACACGCCATCCGATACCGCGTCCGGACCGTCGGCGCCTCCGCCGTTGCCCTCGTACCGCCTGCGGTCGCCGCGCGATCTGCTCGATCGGATCGAGCTGGCGCGCTCCACCAACTCCGCATTGCGGAGCCGCATCCAGGTGTGCGGCGGCACGGGCTGCATGGCCGCGGGTTCCAAGGCCGTGCACGCGGCGATCCGCGCCGCGGCCGAAGCGCGCGGGCTCCCCTTCCGCGTCGAGCTGACTCCCTGCCAGCACGCGCCCGCGGACCACCTGCTCAGCCTCAACGGCTGCCAGGGTCTCTGCCAGAAGGGCGTGCTCGTTCACATGATGCCGCAGGACGTCCTGTACACGCACGTCAAGCCTGCGGATGCCGACGAGCTCGTGGAGTCGATCCTCCAAGGCACGCGGGTACAGCGGCTGATGGGCGATCATCAGGGGCGCTCCGACGATCCCTT
Organism: Myxococcota bacterium; assembly: GCA_022703255.1. Lineage (GTDB taxonomy): Bacteria > Myxococcota_A > Polyangia > Polyangiales > Polyangiaceae > JACRCQ01. The sequence continues at coordinate 1,359 of JAKLDZ010000403.1, forward strand.
CTATCGGGGCCAGCTTCACAAGGTGCTGGAGCACTGCGGCAAGGTCGATCCCGAGAGTCTCGACGACTACCTCGCGCACGGGGGTTTTGCAGGGTTGGCGCGGGCGCTGTCGGGGATGAAGCCCGATCAGCTCATCGACCTGGTCGATCAGGCTGGGCTGCGCGGGCGAGGAGGCGCGGGATTCGCGACGGCGCGCAAGTGGAGGACGGCGCTTCGCGCGGCGCAGAAGACGGGGCAGACGCCGTACGTGCTGTGCAACGGCGACGAGGGGGATCCGGGCGCCTTCATGGATCGCGCAGTGCTCGAAGGGAGTCCGTACCAGGTCATCGAAGGGATGATGCTCGGGGCCTTCGCGCTCGGCGCGCGACAGGGCTACATCTACGTGCGCAACGAGTATCCCCTCGCGGTCACGCGTCTGCAGCACGCGCTCGAGGCGTGCCGCAAGGCCGGGCTGCTCGGCGACGACATCCTCGGCACGTCGATGCGCTTCGACATCCGCATCTCACGCGGAGGCGGCGCGTTCGTGTGCGGCGAGTCCACCGCGCTGATGCGCAGCATCGAGGGCAAGGTCGGCGAGCCCCGCTCGAAGTACACCCGCTCGGCGGAGCGAGGCTTGTACGACTCCCCCACGGTGCTCAACAACGTGGAGACCTGGGCCCTGGTCCCCGGCATCGTGGAGCACGGCAAGGACTGGCTCGCTGGCGTCGGCACCGCGCGCTCCAAGGGCACCAAGGTCTTCTGCCTCGTCGGTCAGGTGCAGCGCACCGGGCTGGTCGAGGTGCCCATGGGCGCCACGCTGCGTCACCTGGTCTTCGAGCTCGGCGGCGGTCCTCCCCCCGGACGCACCTTCAAGGCGGTGCAGACCGGCGGGCCTTCGGGAGGGTGCATCCCCGAGAGCATGCTCGATCTTCCCGTGGACTTCGACGCGCTCACCGAGGTCGGCTCCATGATGGGCTCGGGCGGCATGATCGTCATGGACGACCGCACGTGCATGGTCGACGTCGCGCGCTACTTCGTGAACTTCCTGATGGAGGAGTCGTGCGGCAAGTGCTCGCCGTGCCGGCTCGGTCTTCCGCAGCTCAGCCACTTGCTGGGCAAGGTGACGCGCGGCAAGGCCACGGTGGAGGATCTCGAGGCGATCGAGCAGCTCGGCGCGCACATGGCGGAGTGTTCGCTGTGCGGTCTCGGCAAGAGCGCTCCGAACCCGGTGCTCTCGACCCTCAAGTACTTCCGCCACGAGTACGAGGCGCACCTGCGGGGCAGTTGCCCCGCGGGCGTGTGTCGCGATCTGATCCGCTACGAGATCACCGACGCCTGCACCGGATGTCTGCTGTGCGGCAAGGCCTGCCCCACGCACGCCATCACCGGTGAGCTCAAGCAGAAACACCTGATCGATCCGAGCAAGTGCGATCGATGTGGAGTCTGCAAGTCCGTGTGCAACCACGACGCGGTCGTGGTGCTCCCAGGAGGTGCCGCATGAACGGCCCCGGCCAGGACATGGTCACGTTGACCATCGATGGGCGCAAGGTTCGCGCCCCATCCGGTTCGTATCTGCTGCAGGTCGCGCGCGATGCCGGGATCGAGATCCCGACCCTCTGCGACCACCCCGATCTGGAGCCCGTCGGCGCGTGCCGACTGTGCATGGTCGAGGTTACTCACCCGGATTGGAACGGGTGGAAGGGACTGATGACCTCCTGCCTCTACCCCGTGGCCGAGGGCATCGTCGTCGACACCCGCAGCCCCAAGGTCATGCAGGCCCGACGCCAGGAGCTCGATCTGCTCGTCGCTCGCGTCCCCGGCTCCGCCGCCATCCGCAAGCTCGCCGATCAGCACGGCTGCAAGGAGTCCCGCTTCGCAGTCCAGTCCAACGCGGACAACTGCATCGTCTGCGGCTTGTGCACCCGCGTGTGCGAGACCTTCGCCACCGCCGCCATCACCACCTTCGATCGCGGCGCCACCAAGAACGTCGGCCCGTTCGCCGGCAAGCCTCCCACCGAGTGCATCGGCTGCGGTGCCTGCGCGCAGGTGTGTCCCACCGACAACATCCCGGCCGAGCGCACCGACGCCGACTTCCGCATCTGGAAGCGCGTCTTCCCCACGCACGTGGTGGTGATCGACGACTCCCGTTGTATGGGCTGCGGCTCCTGCGAGGAAGCGTGCCCCTTCCACGTCGCACGCATCGCCCTGCGCTCCGACGGCGTCCGCGGCGCCGTCATCGCCCCCGAGTCGTGCCGCGGCTGCGGCGCATGCGTCGGCGCTTGCCCCTCCGGCGCCCTCGATCAGAAGACCTTCGCGTGGCCTGCTCTGCTCGAGCAAGCCCCGGCTTCCACGAAGGGAGGCGTGTCATGACCCAGGTGACCGTCTTCGCTTGCACCCGCTGCGGCCTCTCCTCCCGCCCCCTGCCCGACGGCGTCCGTCTCGTCGAGCTGCCTTGCACCGGACGCGTTTCCATTCCCCTTCTGCTCGGCACTGTCGCTCGCAACGCCGATGGCGTGCTGGTGCTCGGACGTCACCAGCGGACATGTCGGCTGAACGGCGCCGAGGATCCCGCCCGGGAGCGCGCGGAGCGCGCCTCCGACGTGCTTCGCTACGCCGGCTTCGGGGACCGCGTCCGCTTCGCCAACCCCGAGCCCGGCCTGCGCGGACCGGTCGCGGCCGTCGAGAGCTTCGCTCGCGAGATCGCGGCGCTCGGCCCCAGGCCCGTCAACGCGAAGCTCCCGTCCCAGGCCGTCGGAACCGAAGGAATCGACACGTCGATCGAGCTCTGCCGATGGCTCGCATCGCATCGCGCGCAGGGCGCGAGCATCTCGACCTGGCTTCGCGATGCCGGGCTTCCCGAGGCGAGGCCGGGCGCACCGGCCTTCATCGCCGGCGTCATCCCGTTCCTCGATCGCGTGCTCGGCGATCTGATCCGCCCCGTCCGCATGACCGAGATGGTTCGTATGGCGATCGAAGTGCTCGCCGCGCTCGGAGTGCCGGGAGTGGGCGTGTGGAGCGAAGCGTGGCCGACGAGCGGCTCGAAGGTGAGCGCCGCTCCTTCGCGCCACGTACTCTGCCGCAAGATGCGCGATCGTCTTGCGGATCAGGGGATTGAAGCGTCGCCGCTGAGCGATCTGCTCATCGCGCGCTTCGCTGCGATCCCGCGTCCCGTGGCACGCGCCCGCGTGGCATGCGACGGCTCCAACGAGCAGAGGGCGCTGATCGAAGCGCTGGGCTACGAGCCGGTGGACGCAGGTCCGGATCCGCTTCCCGATTCGTTTTCGTTGTCGAGAGAGGACCGGATTCGCGCGGAGGCGCGCCTGGCCCTGGCCGATCGCGCCGACGCCCTGGCGATGCTCGTCCCGGGACAGCTCTCGCTCGCTCGCTGGGCCATGCTCACGCGCGAGGGGACGTGGCGCTCGACGCGCGCGCACCCCGTGGTGGCGCACCAGCTTGCGTGGCTGTCGCTGCACGCGCTCCCGCTCTCCGAGCGCACCCTCACCGCGCCCTTCGCCTCCGTGACCCGGAAGGTGGCGTCATGATCGAGCAACATCGCATCCAGGACCATCCCGTTCTCCATCCCCTGCCGGAGCCGTCGGTCCGGTTCACCTTCAACGGCCGCGAGCTGCTCGCGCGACCGGGTGAGGTCATCAGCTCGGCGCTGTACGCCGCGGGGATTTCCACCTTCGGGCATCATCACCACGACGGTGGTGCGCAGGGCATTTTCTGCGTCAACGGGCAGTGCTCGCAGTGCACTGTGCTGGTGGACGGCAGCCCGCTCAAGTCGTGCATGACGCTGGTGCGTGAGGGCATGCAGGTCAGGAGCGCGGACGGGCGCCCGGTGCTCCCGTCCGACGACGCGCTTCCGGAGCTGGGCCGTCCGGGCGAGCACCACACGCAGGTGCTGATCCTGGGAGGCGGGCCCGCGGGGCTGAGCGCAGCGATCGAGCTGGGCAAGCTCGGCATCGAGGTGCTCATCGTCGACGACAAGCCCGCCCTCGGCGGAAAGCTCACGCTGCAGACCCACCAGTTCTTCGGGTCGGTGTCCGAGTGCTGGGCCGGCACGCGCGGCATCGACATCGCCACGATCCTCGCCGATCAGGTCGCCCGGCTTCCCAACGTCAAAGTGTGGCTCGACTCCAGCGCCATCGGCGTCTTCGCCGACAAGTTTAGCGCGCGCTGGACACGCACACTAAGCTTTGCCACTGCGGGGCTGTACCGTTTTTCCACGTACAGTGATGACGGCGCACGCGTGTGGGTAGATAACACCCTCATTAT
>JAKLDZ010000404.1 GCA_022703255.1 Myxococcota bacterium
CGAGCACGAGCACGAGCACGATGCGCCCGCAGTGCGCGCACGAATGCGCTGATACGGCGTCGCCCCAGGGCGCCATTTCCTGGTAGCATCCGCGGCCGATGGAAGAGCGTCCGATCGAAGAGGAGCTGCAGGAGCTGGTGGCCGCGGTCCGCGAGCACGTGACCTGGCACAAGCGCCTCGGGGCCTGGGGTTTGCCTGCCTCGCCCGAAGCTCCCCCGATGGCGGCGCCGGAGAAGCAAGCCGCCGCAGGGCCTGCGAGAGAGAGCGGAGAGCGGCTGGAGATGCCGAAGTTCGAGCTGCCCGCGCGCGCCCCCGCCCCTGCGCCTGCGCAGGCCCCTGCTCCACGCGCCCCGCAGTTCGAAGTCCCCGACGATCCCGCGGAGCGCATCGCACGGCTCGATGCGTTGTGCGCCCGCGTGCAGGCGTGCACCGCCTGTCCGCTCCACGAGAAGCGCACGCAGACCGCGTTTTCCCGGGGCAACCCGCGCGCGGAGATCTTGTTCGTCGGCGAAGGCCCGGGCGCCGAAGAAGACGCCCAGGGCGTGCCCTTCGTCGGCAAGGCCGGTCAGCTCCTCGACAAGATGATCACCGCAATGGGCTTCGATCCCTCCGAGGTCTACATCTGCAACGTGGTCAAGTGCCGTCCGCCGGACAACCGCACCCCCGAGCCCGAGGAGATGGCCGCGTGCGCCGCGTACATGCACGAGCAGATCGCGCTGGTCGCGCCGAAGGTGATGGTGGCCCTGGGCGGCACCGCCGCGCGGGGGCTGCTCGGCACGACCGAGGGCATCACGCGCCTGCGGGGCAAGTGGAAGCTGTACCGCGCGTCGATCCCGGTCATGCCCACGTTCCACCCCGCGTACCTGCTGCGCAACGACGCCGCCAAGCGCGATGTGTGGGCGGACCTCAAGTCGGTGTTGCAGCAGATCGGCCGGACCGTGCCGGAGCGCAAGCGCTGAGCTGGCGGAAGCGGGGAGAGTCCACTGCGCGAGCTCCCCTTCCTCCGCAGGCCCGCACGCTCAACCGATAGTTCGTGAAACGACATTCTACCCCATCCGCCCGCCCATCCCCTCCCTCTTGCGCCCCGTGATCCGAAGCGCGCCGTCTGCCTCGATCTCCCCCAGGTCGCCGGTATGCAACCAGCCTTCCCCGTCGATCACCTCCGACGTCCGCTCGGCATCTCCCCAATACCCGCGCATCACGTTCGGTCCACGCACCAGGATCTCGCCGTCGGAGTCGATGCGGTTCTCCACGCCGGGCAGCGGCGGTCCCACGCAGCCGAGCCGATGCGCACCGGGGCGATTGCTGTTCGCGCCGCCGCAGCACTCGGTCAGGCCGTAGCTCTCGTAGAGCGTGATGCCGATCGCCTCGAACCACGCTGCCAGCTCGGCGGAGAGGGGAGCGCCGCCCGAGATGGCGAAGCGCAAGCGGTTGCCGAAGCGGCTGCGCAGCGGTGCGAGCACGAGCTTGTCCGCATAGCGGAGCTGCACGTCAAGGGAAGAGCCGAGGCGCTGCCCGGTGCGTCGCAGCGCGGCCGCGCGGAGGCCGACGCCCACGGCCCAGTCGAACACTCGCTTGCGGAGCCTTCCCTCGGCAGACGCGCGCTCCGTCGCGGCGTCGCGGAACCGCTCGAACACGCGCGGCACCGCTCCGAACCACACGGGGTTCACATCGGCGGCGTCGTCGATCGCGCGCAGCATGCTCTGCGCGAAGCTCAGCGGCGCGCCCGCGCGAAGCTGCATCACGAACATCACCTTGCCGAGGATGTGAGCCAGCGGCAGGAAGAGGAGCTGCTCGTCGCGCACGTTGAGCTCGAAGAGGCTGTGCGCCATCTGCGCTTCGAAGCAGAAGCTCTCGTGCGTGAGCATCGCCCCCTTGAAGGAGCCGTCGATGCGCGCCGTGTACACGATGCTCGCAAGGTCCTGCGGCGCGACCGCTGCGATGCGACGGTCGAGCAGCTCGACGTTGCCGCGCTCCTCGAGCAGGGTCTCTCCGCGGCTGACGACGTCGGCGAGCACGGAGACGGGGACATCGGTGCCTGCGGCGAGCTCCTCGCAACGCAGGGTACGCAGGCCGTCTCGCAGCGGGACGTCGCGAGTGCTCTCGCACTCGAACACGAACAGCGCGCGCAGATCGGGCGCTGTGTCGCGCACGGCCGGTGGCAGGAGCTTCTGCAGGGATTGAGGGCTCTCGGCGAACACCGCCTTCGCGCCGGAGTCCTCGAGGATGCGCGCGGACAGATCGGGAGTGAGCGTCGGATAGATCGGGACCGTCACCCCGCCGGCCATGAGGATCGCGAGATCCGCCATGACCCACTCCTCGCGCGTTGCGGAGAGGATCGCGACGCGGTCGCCGGGCTCGATCCCGGAGTCGAGGAGGGTTGCAGCGATCGCGCGGCTCTTGCGGTTCCACTCGTTCCAGGTGGTGGTGATCCACCTGCCGGCTCTGCGCGATCGCAGTGCGGGGCGATGTCCGCCCTGGCGGAGCTGAGAGTCGAAGAGGGAGAGGAGGGTCGAGGACATGGGGGGAACCCGAGGTCCTTCGATGTTGGAGAGGGGGAGAGGGGAGCCGGGGACGACGGGGGCTAGAAGCCCATGACGTAGCCGATTTCGGGGGCGATGACGTGACCGGTGGTGGGGAACATGAGCATGTACTTGAGGCCGAGGACGACGCCGCTGCGCTGGTTGAAGGCGTACATGGCGCCGCCGCCGAGTCCGACGAACTGCTGACCGGCTTTGTGCCAGGCGCGGACAGTCTGTCCGGTGGGGTTCCACTGCTCGGGGTTGGCGGGGTCGGGGGTGGGGGACATGCAGCCGCCGGCGTAGGGCGTGCAGTTGTCGGGCTCCTTGACGGAGACCTCGACCTTGGTGTCGACCTGGGCCATGCCGATGCCCGCGAAGGCGAAGGGACGGATGCCGAGCTTGACGGTGGGGTCCTTGCCAAACCAGTAGGTGCCGCGGGCCTCGGCGTGGATGGGGAGGAAGGCGTTGGCGCCGCGCGGAGTGGGGCCGCCGTTGAAGGCGTAGCCAAGGCGCACACCGGCCATGATGTTCTTGCCGAAGAGGCGGTCGTAGCCGGCGAGGATACGGACGGTGGAGAAGGCGAAGCCGGTGCGGATGGAGTTGCCGACGCCTCGGACGGGCTGGCCGTAGTACTGGGAGTTGTCGGCGCGGAAGCAGGAGTAGCCGGAGTCGCCCTGGTTGGCGGGGGAGCAGACGTCCTCGCCGGAGATGACGGCGAGGTCGGTGGACACCCAGAGGCTGACCCAGTTCTTGCGGCGCACGACGGTGTCGGTGCCGGGCTCGTCGCCGCCGCCGTCACTGCCGTCGGAGCCTTCTTCGCAGACGCCCTCGTCCTTGCCTTCGTCCTTCTTGCAGTGGAAGCCGCACTGGCAGTCCTTGGACTTCTCGCAGGTGGCGCCCCAGCCGCCCTTGCCGCACTTCTGCTCCTGGCAGCCCGGGAAGTCGGGGGGGCAGGATCCCTTGCTCTGGCACTTGGCCGGGGGCGCGGTGTCGGGCAGGTGAGGCGGCTCGCCGTCGAGCTGGTTCTTGATCTTGGTGATGTTGGGCTTGTTCTTGTTGCCGACCTCGGCGATGGGGTCGCCGCCCGGGTCGAGGCCCTTGATGTAGTACTTGAGGTCGCCGGTGGTGCCGACGTCGGCGCAGGGGATGTCGCCGCCGAAGCCGCCCTTCTTCTTCTTGAGCTCGATCTTCTTCCACTCTTCGGCGCCGAAGGGGCGGTACATGACGATGACCTTGCCGATCTTCATGCCCTCGGGGACCTCGACCCACAGGGGCACGGGCGTGTCGACCATCTGCTCGGCAACGGGCACGTGGTTGAGCTCGCCTTCGGCCATTTCGGGCTGCTCGCCGCCATCGGAGGTCTTCGCCGGAGCGGCGCCGCTCGCCTTCGCCTTGGCCGCGTCGAACGCCTTCTGCACCTCGGGGGAGACGTAGTCGGACTCGGGCGCGACGGAGGCGTCGATCTTGAGCGCCTCGACGAAGGACTTCTCGGCGTCGGCGGCCTTGCTCTGGTTCACCTGGATGATGCCGAGGTGGATGAGGACCGTGGCCTTGAGCTTGGGCGTGCAGTCCTTCTCGCCGCACGTCTTGACCGCCTCCTGGAGCTTCTTCTCCGCACCGTCGAAGTTGGCGTTCAGGAACTCCGACTCCATCGCGTCCTTGTCGAGCTTCTTGGCGGCGTTGTCCTTCGGTGCTGCGAGGACAAGCGAGCTGACGGCCACAAGGGCGAACAGAGACGAAGTTGCGAGGGCTGCGAAGCGGGAGCGGCGATACACGTGCGTGACTCCTTGGTCTACTCGTCGATGCAGGACAGGCCTGCACTCTACAGCGTTGTCAATCCCGGCCGAAAGCTCGGCGCACTACTTGTCTCCTTCGGTGCGCACGAACTGGACGCGACGGTTCAGCGCCCGGTTCTGCTCGGTGTTGTTGGGCACGACCGGTCGCGTCATGCCGTAGCCCTTCGCGGTCAGGCGAGCCGCGTCGATGCCGCGCTGGGAGAGGGCCTTGGCGACGGCCTTGGCGCGGCGATCGGAGAGCTTCATGTTGTAGGCGGCGTTGCCCTTGTTGTCGGTGTGACCCTGGACCTCGATCTTGATCTTGGGGTTCTGCTTGAGCAGATCGGCCACGGCGTCGACGATGGGGAAGCTCTCGGGGCGGATCTTGTCCTTGTCGTACTCGAAGTGGATCTGCTGGAGGATCTTGATCTCGGTGTCGGTCACGATGGCCAGCGCGGGCTTCTTGGGGCAGCCCGGGCGGTCACCGCCCGCAGGCCCCGGCTCGTTCGGGCACTGGTCGTCGAGATCCACCACCTGATCGTTGTCGTTGTCCGGCTCCGGACACCCGTCGGCGTCCTCCCACCCGTCCGGATCCTCCGGCTCGTTGATGCACTTGTCTGCACCATCCAGGATCCCGTCGAGATCGTTGTCCACCTCCGGACATCCGTCGTCGTCGAGATACCCGTCCTTGTCCTCGGGCTCGAGCACGCACGAGTCCTTGCTGTCCTTGATCCCGTCACCATCGGTGTCCGGATCGTCGGGACAGCCATCCTCGTCCTCGAAGCCGTTCCAGGTCTCCGGCTCGTCGGGGCACTTGTCCTCCGGATCCAGATAGCCGTCGCCATCGCGATCGCCGGGCTTCGCCGAGACCACGTAGCCGCGCTGCGTGCAGCGCTCTGCGGGCGAGAGATCGTAGGCGGCCTTGGTGTTCGGCTCCGCGATGAGCATGTGGTAGTTCGCACGGCTCATCGAACCGGTGTCGAGCTCGATGAGGGCGAAGCGCAGGTGGGACTTCGCCATCGCGAGCTCGCGGGGAGCGCACACGACGGCGCCGTTGCGCTCGGCCTGATCGGCGATCTTCTGGAGCCCCTCGATCCTGCCGCGCATCGCGTGGCCCTGCGAGCACCCGGTCGCCGCGATCAACACCAGCAGCGCCGTCCCCGTCGCACGAATGCCCCTCATCGGCCCGCTCCTCGGTGCGCTTCCTTCGACAGCTTGATCGCCTTGTCCGCCGCTTCTTCCGCGGCCTCGGCGAGATCCACCGCGTCGCCGTAGTTCGCGTGCGAGGCTTCCTCCGACGCCTTCGTCAGAT
>JAKLDZ010000405.1 GCA_022703255.1 Myxococcota bacterium
CTACGCTCCCCCCGGCTACGGCACGCCACGATATGGAACGTCCGCCTATCCGCAGGGCGCCGAACCTTCCGGCCAGCGGCCGCAGAGCGCCTATCCGTATCCGGGTTGGTACGGTTACCCCGGCACCTTCGCGGGCCCGCCCTCGATCCCCTACGAGGAGGGCAAGCCCGCCCCCAACGGATACCGCCTCAGCTCCTCACCGCGTCGAGGATTGGTCGTCGCCGGCGCAACAACGTTCGGCTCCACCTATCTCGTCACCCTGCTCGCTGCGTCGATCGTCGCCGGCGAGGAGGACGACTGGGGGGATCCGAGCGACGACGACGACGAGAAGAAGGCGGTACCGCTGTTCATCCCGGTGTTGGGTCCCTTCATCGGCATCTCCACGCTCGACGCCAGCCCGGTGGCATCGGCGTGGCTGATTCTCGACGGTCTGGCGCAAGGGGCCGGAGCAGCGATGCTGATCGCAGGGCTCGCGTACCCGACGAAGCGTTGGATCCGCAACGACCTGGGCGTGGAGTGGCGCGTGGCGCCCATCAAGGCTGGGCGCGACGGGCTCGGCATGGGTGTCCTGGGCAGCTTCTGAATCGGCGCGCACCGTCCGCCGCTGCGCGCTCTGCGGAGCTCGCTGCGCTCACGGCGCGAACGAGATGCGCTCCGTCGTCCTCGCCCTCTCCTCGATGAGCTCGATCAAACGCGGACGCAGCGCCTGCGCGGCTCGCCCACGATGGCTGATCGCGTTCTTTGCCTCGTCCGTCAACTCGGCGTGCGTGCGCCCGTCCCCCGCCACGATGAACAGCGGGTCGTAGCCGAATCCGCCGGTCCCGCGCGGCGATCGCGCGATGCTCCCCTCGCAGGTCCCGCTCACCGAGATGATCGCTTCGCCGCCCGGCGCCCACGGATCCAGCAGGCACAACGCGCACCGGAAGCGCGCCGTCCGCACGTCGTCCGATACGTCCTCCAACGCACGCAGCAGCAGCGCGTTGTTCTCCGCATCGGTCGCCCGCTCCCCCGCATACCTCGCGCTCCGCACCCCGGGCGCTCCCCCCAACGCGTCCACCTCGAGGCCGCTGTCGTCCGCGAGCGCGATCATGAGCGACGACTGCGCGACGGCCCGCGCTTTCTTGAGCGCGTTTTCTTCGAACGTCGCGCCGTCTTCCACCACGCCCGCGTACTCGGGAAGCACCTCGTCCACCGACAGCAGGTCCACCGGAAGGTCCCCCAGCGCAGACCGGAACTCCGCCAGCTTTCCGCGGTTCTGCGTCGCCACCACCACGCCGATCCTTCCGCTCGTCATGCTCCACCTCGGGGAACCAGCAGCCCCGCAACGTCGATCCCCGCCTGCTCCAACGCCCCACTCTGCAGCTTCACCAGCTCCGCGATCCCTCGCAGCGACAGCTCCACCATCGCGTCGATCTCCGAGCGCTCCACGGCCTCCCCCTCCGCTGTGCCCTGCACCTCCACGATCCTGCCGGGCGCAGTCCCGACGACCGACAGATCCACGCGCGCCTTGCTGTCCTCCGAGTAGCAGAGGTCCAGCAGCAGCTCTCCTCCCACGTGCCCCGCGCTCACCGCCGCGACCTGATCCCGCACCACCGGGCCCGACAGCAAACCGCGCGTGCGCAGCTTGTCGAGCGCTGCCACCAGCGCGATCCATCCACCCGTGATCGACGCCGTTCGCGTTCCACCGTCGGCCTCCAACACGTCCGCGTCGATCGAGATCGTCCGCTCGCCGAGCCGATCCAGATCCAACGCCGCCCGCAGGGATCGGCCAATCAAGCGCTGGATCTCCTGCGATCTTCCGCTCAGGGGCTTGCCGCGCCCTTCGCGGCTCTCCCGTCGCACCGGGTTGGAGCGCGGGTGCATCTGGTACTCCGCCGTCACCCAGCCCCTCCCCGCGCCTCGCATGAACTCCGGCACCGTGTCGTCCACCGACGCCGTCACCAGCACGAGCGTGCCCCCTGCCCGATAGAGCACAGAGCCCTCCGCCATCGTGTGGAAACCGACCTGCACCTGCACCGGCCTGATCGCCTCCGCTCCCCTGCCGTCTCGCCTCGTCGCCATTCGCTGCCTCTCTCCTTCACGACGCGCCTGTCGGCGCAACGCTCACGCATCCTGCGAGTCCAAAGCCTCCGCGGGACCGCGCTTCGGAAGCTCCACCACGAACCGCGTTCCCCCGCCCTCTCGCGGCTCGCACGCGATCGCTCCGTCGTGCGCTTCCACGATCTGACGGGTCACCGCAAGCCCCAACCCCGTCCCCTGGCTCTTGGTCGTGAAGAACGGATCGAAGATGTTCTGCCGGAGCTCCTCCGGAATCCCGGGCCCCTCATCCTCCACCACCAACCGCACGTGCCCCTCGGTCTCGCTCACCGCCACCCGTATGCTCCCCCCCTTCGACATCGCCTCGCGCGCATTGCGGATCAGGTTCGTCAGCACCTGCCGGATCTGCGCCTCGTCCGCCAGAACCTCCGGAACCTGCTCCAGCCGCTGCTCGATCGTCACCCCCGCTCGCTCCAGCTCCGGCCCCACGAACGTCAGCACGTCGCCCACGATGTCCCCGATGCGCTCGGGCTCCAACCGCGGATGGATCGGCCGCGCAAGGCTCAAGTACTCCTCCGACAGCGCGCTGAGGTGCTCGACCTCCCGCTTGATCGCCTGCATGAGCTGCCGCGATTCCAACGAGGTCTGCCCCTCGGCGAGCTCCTCCTCGAGCAGCTCGAGGTTGAGGCCGATCGACGACAGCGGGTTGCGGATCTCGTGGGTCACGTGGGCAGCCATCCGCCCCACGACGGCGAGGCGCTCCGACTGCAGCTTGTCCCGGTTGGCCTTGGCGATCGCTGCAACCATCCCCTCGAAGGTCGCCGCGAGCTCCCCGATCTCGTCCGACGCGGCCACCACCGCGCGAGGGGTCAGATCCCCGCGCGCAACGGCGTTCGCCCGCTCGGTCACCGCCGCCAACGGTCGCAGCACCCGGCGAGCGAACAGCGCCAGACCGATGCCGACCATCAGCGTCAACGACGCCAACGCGACGAGCACCTCGATCCCGACCCGCTCGCGATCCTGAGCGTCGAGGATGAGCCGATCCATCTCGTGCTCGACCCGCCCCTTGAGCTCGCGGAGCCTGCGGGCCCCTTCGATCTCGTAGGACAGAAGGCTCGCCCTGTACTGCTCGGCACCGCTTCGATCCGTCGCAAGCGCGTCGAACAGCCGCGCCAACTGCTCCCGATCCCCGTCGAGATACCGCTCGATCTCGTGCGACTCGCTGGCGACCTGCGCAGCCACGCGACGAGCCGACGCGTCCGGTGTCTGCGCCATGCCCTGGTGCGCGGCAGCTCGAACCCCCGCATACACCGTCGGACGCACCTTGCGCGCAGTCTCGATCCAGCGCCGCGCGTCGGCCGGGTTCTTCGCCTCCGTGATGTGGTTCAGCTGCGCGTTGAGAAGATTCTGGTTCTCCAACGCCGCCCCGAGCGACAGCAGCAGCGGCACATAGCCGTCCCGCAACAGCTGGCTGTCTCGCGCCGCCCTGCGCTGCGTGATGATGCCGTATCCCAGGGTGATGCTGAACGCCACCAGCACTGCCCCGAAGGACACCAGGATCCGGAGCGCTACCGTTCGCCGACGCTTCGCGTCGCTCCGAGCTTGCTGCTTCATCCGGTCGCCGCGAACCAACACCACCTCACCCTCGCGCGACCGATCGCCCTTGCGCTCAATCGGCCTGCGCCTGCGCTCCGTCCGTCGACCGATGCAGATCCTGCTCGACCTTGCCGTCGCGCATCCGCACCGTGCGCGGCATCCGATCCGCAAACGCCGTGTTGTGCGTCACCACCACGATCGTCGTCCCCCTCTTCTTGTTGATCGAGAAGAACAAGTCGTGGATCGACTCGCTCGTCGCGCTGTCCAGATTGCCCGTCGGCTCATCGGCCAGCAGGATCGGCGGCTCCAACAGCAGCGCCCTCGCAAGCGCTACACGCTGCTGCTCACCACCGGAAAGCTCGCCCGGTCGATGCGTCGCGCGCCCACCCAGCCCCACCTCCTCGAGCAGACGACGCGCCCGAGGCTCGCTCTCGCCGCGGCTCATGCCCTGGATCAGCCCCGGCATCTGCACGTTCTCCAGAGCGGTGAACTCGGGCAGCAGGTGATGGAACTGGAACACGAACCCGATGTTGCGGTTTCGGAGCGCGGCAAGACGCTGGCTGCTCAGACGGGTCAGGTCCTGGCCGCCGATGAAGATCTGGCCGGAGGTCGGCAGATCCAACGTGCCGATGCAATGCAGCAGCGTGCTCTTTCCTGCACCCGAGGGCCCCACGATCGCGACGAAGTCGGCCTCCCGGATCTCCAGGTCGATGCCGCGCAGCACCTCGAGGGGACGCCCCAAGTGGTGGAACGTCCTGGTCAGGTTGACGATGCGGACTAGCGGTTCGCTCACGGCTCTCACTCGTAGCGCAAGCCTTCCACCGGCCGAAGCTTCGACGCGGCGTGCGCTGGGTAGATCGTCGCAATGGTACAGATGGCGACCGCACAGATCGCCACCATGGCGTAGTCGGCCCAGCTGATCGCGATGGGCAGACGGTCGATGTAGTAAACGTCGGGATCCAGCCGCAGCCCATACCACGACAGCCCCAAACACAACGAAACCCCCGTCGCGACCCCGAAGGCCGTCCCGATGGCCCCGATCACGATCCCCTCGAGCATGAATACCCTCATGATCGAGCCGTCCGCCGCCCCCAGCGCCTTGAGGATCGCTATCTCCTTGCCCTTCTCCGTCACCATCAACAGCAGCGTGCAAATGATGCAGAAGCTCGCCACCGCAATCGCGATCGACAAGATGATGAACGTCGCGATGCGCTCGAGCTTGAGCGCGCTGAACAGGTTCTTGTTCAGCTCCCGCCAGTCGCGTACCCGAAGATCCGTGCGGCCAATCGCCGCCTCTACCCCCGGACGAATCTCCGAGGCGCGCTCTCCCTCCACGGCCCGGATCTCCACTCCGGTCACCCGCTCGGGCATGCTGAACAGCTCCTGCGCCGCAGGCATCGTCACATACACATGCGTCGCGTCGTACTCGTACATCCCGCTGTAGAAGATCGCCGCCACCCGGAACCGTCGCACCCGCGGCATCACCCCCATCGGCCCCAAGTCCCCCAGCGGAGATATCAGGCTGATCTCGTCGCCAACGTACAGATGCAGTGACTTCGCCAGCTCCCGCCCCACCACCACCCCAGGACGCACCGGCGCGCTCTTCAGAACCCCTTTCGTCTCCGCGTCGATCACCGACGGCGGCATCCCGCCCGCCCATGACCCGGAACCCAGATCCGGCCCCTTCAGGAACGGCTCCCCTCCCGGCCCCAACCCGATCACCTCGTCGGCCGCGATGTGCAACAGCTTCTCGGGATCCACCAGGTAGTCGAACTTCCCTACCTCGATGTTCTTCAACAGATCGATCACATCCCCGATCGAACCGGGCTCGATCCCCCGAACCATCGTCCCCGACGTGTTCGTGCGCCGCACCGACCAGGGCTGGTCCGTCGAGATCAACCCGGCCTCGGTGCCACGGCTCAAGGTCAACCAGGGGTACGCAAGC
>JAKLDZ010000406.1 GCA_022703255.1 Myxococcota bacterium
GTTCTGCCGGGAGATGTTCCCCGTTGGCGAGACGAAGGTCTGCCCGTCGTGCGGGTTGAAGCTGGAGCAGATGTCCAGGCTGCCGCCGTCGTACGAGGCGAGCCTCGAGCCCGACTGGCCGGAGAAGCCGGAGTACGAGCCGCTGGGCTGGCTGTACTGGCGCCGGGGCCGTCTGGCGCTGCTGGTGGCCGCGGCGCTGGGGATGACGGCGTTCTTCCTTCCGTGGATCCACGAGACGACGCCGGAGATCATGACGTTGACGGGGTTCCAGATGGCGCGCCGGCTCGGTTGGATGTGGGCGTGCGCGGTGAGCTGGGGGGTGTTGATTCCGACGGTGTTGTCACGTCGTTCGGTGGCGGGGATGCGGGGGGCGCGGGTGGCGGTCGCGCTGTTCTGCGCGATCCCGTTGGTGACGGCGTTGGTGCTGCTGATCCGTCCGCCGGCGCCTCCGCCGAACCTGCGGTACCCGTTCGCGTTCCACTTCGGGGCGGGGCTGTGGGCGACGCTGGCGGTATCGCTGGCGGCGCTGCCGTTCGCGGTACGATTCGGGGGCAAGCTCGACGATCTCCCGATGCCGCGGGGGGGATCGGCTGGCGAGGTGGTGAACTGAGGGAGAGCGACGTCGGGTGTCGCATGTGGTTCACGGGGGGGTGGTAGCGGGGCGGGCGCGGGCAGAGACGGCGAAGTCGATGTGGGGGGGGTCCGGGGAGACGGCGCCGACGGGGGTGAGGCGGGAGGGGTGGACGCCGAGCTCGACGAGCTGATGGAGGATGGCGGAAGCGCGTTGGATGGCCTTCTGGACGAGGGCGTCATCGGACTCGACGCCCTGCAGGGAGACCTCGATGGTGACCTGTTCGATGGCGGAGGTCGCGCGCAGGAGGAAAGCGATCTCCTGGAGCGCGGACAGATCGGACGGGGAGGGGTCGGGGCTCAGGGGGGGTTGGACGAGCCAGCGGTCGCCGCGCAGGCGTGCGCGGGTGGGGCACCCGAGGGATTCCGCGTACGCGCCCGGCGGAGCAGGATCGAGGGGGCACTTGTCGAGCCTGTCCACGGTATGATCATTATCCGTATCTGGACACCCATTCACGTCTCGCTGCGATGATCTAGCTCCCTTCTCCGAAATGCAGGCATCGACACGATCCGGAACGCCGTCTCCATCTGTATCCAAATTGGGACACCCATCGAGGGACGCCACGGAGGATTCCGGTCCCGCCTCGACAGGGCACGCGTCGCGGACATCGGGGACGCCGTCGAGATCCCGGTCGGAGGGAGCGCTTGCTGCGTCGTGGGCCGCATCCTGCGGGGCCCACGAGACCGCGGCGATCAGGCGGAAGGCGGCGGTCCCGGGGGCAGCGCCGAAGCCGGGGCCGGCGGAGAGGGACGCGGCAAGAGGACCGAACGGCTGGCGCAGCGAGCCCCACACCTCGATGCGAGGATGGGGCGCGACGTCGTCGGCGATGCGAAGCGCAGCCAGGTCGGACTCGGCGCCGATCGTGGTGCCCGCGCGCGTGAAGCGCAGATCGAACGCGCAGGCGCCGGCGAGGCGCTCCCCTCGCTTCTCGGCGACGTACATCGGCCCGACGAAGAGCGTGCAGCCGTAGCGAACCGGATCGACGGCTCCGAAGACGCCGGCGAGCAGCTCCGGGTGCCAGCGCCCGTCGCCCATGAGGGCAGTCTTCTGACCGGTGGGCGCACGCACGCGCAGTCCGGCCACGAAGCCTATGGAGGGGCGGACCCAATCGCGGAACAGGGCGCCTGCGCGCAGCTCCCCTGCAGCGATTTGTGAGGAGGGGTGGGGTACGGCGCTTTGGCCGGCGAGGACGTCTTCCCCGTCCTGAACGAGGGAGACGGGCATGAGCAGGTCAAGGCCGAAGGCGCGGGAGACTTGCACGCCGATGGAAGCGTTGGCGATGAGGAGGTTCGAGACGGGTGTCCCGACCCGCGACGCGGCGTCATCGGAGCGATACACGGTCAGTGGGGAGCGCGCGTACGACAGGAGCAGAGCCCCGGACAAACGTCGGAGGCCGTCGGCTGCGGGGCGGGCAGGGCCTTCGGCGGAGACGAAGGGGCTGTGCGGGGAGGCGGGGTGGAGGGGGTCGAGGCGGAAGGAGTCAGGGAGGGACTGTGCCCCGGCGGGGGAAGGGGACAGGATCGCGACGATCGCGGCGGTAGCGGGGAGTAGCCGAGGGGAGCGCACGGCCGCAGGATAGTCATGGTTGGAGTCGGGTTGCGAGGCGGTTGGATCGGGGCGTGAGGATGGGGGACAATGGGGCGGGTGTCGGCCGGCGAGGCTGGCACGCGCGTTGCGACTGGCGGTGGTTCAGGAGACGGATCATGATTTCTCCCATGTTCCGCTGGATGAAGAGTGGATCGCTGTTCACGGCCCTGTTGGTCCTGTTGTTCACGACGGGCTGTGAGTACCCCGAGCCGCAGACGGCTGCGGACTTCACCGGCTCGGAAGCCGAAGAGGAGGAGGTTGCGCAATCGCAGCCGGCCATGGATGCGGCGGAGGCCGCGGCGCTGACGCAGGCGGATTACGAAGACACCGACCCGTCGGCGATCACCGAGTTCAGGGCCGAGCTATCGCCCTACGGTCAGTGGGTCGAGGATCCGGTCTACGGGCTGGTGTGGATCCCGAGCCAGGACATCGTGGGGGCGGACTTCGCGCCGTATGTGACGGGCGGGCATTGGGGGATGACGGCCGAAGGGGATTGGATCTGGGAATCGGACTATCCGTTCGGCTGGGCGACGTTCCACTACGGCCGATGGATCTGGATCCCCGGACGAGGCTGGGCGTGGATTGCGGGGCGTCGCTACGCGCACGCGTGGGTGAACTGGAGGGTGGGGTACGACGGCTACGACTACATCGGCTGGGCGCCGATGCCTCCGTACTACTACTGGAGCGGCGGCGTGGCCGTGGGGTTCTGGGTCATTCCGCCTGCGCCCTACGTGTTCTGCCCCAGCGCCTACGTCTTCGCTCCGCACGTACACACGCACATCGTGGCGGGGCCGCGTGTGAGCGGCATCGCCTCCAACTCCCGTGCGGTAGGCCACACCCCGGCCGGCCCCAGCCGTGGCACCAACCATCGCTTCGCCACGCCGTCGCGCGGGCCCACGCTCGCTGACGCTCGCATTCCCGAGTCGGCACGCCCGAGCGCGAAGGCGGTGCCACCTTCCAAGGCGATCTCCCGCGCGCATCCGTCGAGCGCGGCGATGGCCTCGAACCATGCGATGGTGCGTCCTGGGGGTTCGTTGGCCGGCTCGAGCCCATCGATGCGCGGGGCCGCACCCACGAGCCGACCGGTCTATCGCGGGTCGCCGGCGCTGTCGTCTCGCTCTCCGGCCTACGACGGTCCGCGCAGCACCCCGGGCGTCGCGGCGCGTTCCTCGTCGCCGTCGATGAGCCGTCCCTCCGCCACGCCGCCGTCGTGGCGAGGAGGCAGTCCGACCCCGTCGTACAGCTCACCGTCCTATCGTTCCACTTCCCCCTACGGCTCTCCGTCGATGCGGTCGCCGTCGCCTTCGTACAGCTCTCCCTCCTACCGGAGCTCTTCACCGGGCTCTTCGTTCCGAGGCTCGTCGCCGAGCCCGTCGTACCGATCGTCGTCGCCGAGCTTCCGCTCGTCTCCGTCGTTCCGAGCGCCCTCGAGCACGCCGAGCTACAGACCGTCTTCGAGACCGTCGTCCGGGGGACGCAGGGGTCGTTGACATCGCGAGAAAGCCACAAGGAGCGCGAAGCCATGCTTACGTCGGTCAAGGCAATGAGGGTCATGCGCGGGGCTGCGGCGGCAGCGGTGCTGGGGGCATTCGGACTCCTGGGTGCGGGCTGCGTCGTGGACGCGGACGACTGTGTCGGTTGCCATGGAGAGGGCGACTGGGGCGGCTATGGCGGGTCGCCGGTGGGCAACGACGGCGGGCCGAGCGAAGAGATCATCACTGCGACGATCAAGTCGGATCAGTACCTCGAGACGACCGCGGGGGAGGGAGCGGGAGTGTTCGTGGACTACACGACGGGGGGAAGCTGGAGGGTGTACACGGCATGCGACACGAAGTTCACGAGCGTGCCGTGCGACTTCAACGTGGTGGTGACGGTTGGATCTGGGGACACGCTCACGGGGGCGCAGCTCGAGGACGACGAGGCCTCGGACGGGGACACGCTGTACACGTATTCGGACGGTGTGGAGATGGCGGTGCGGACGCGCAACGACTTCGACGCGTTGCGATTCTCGACGACACCGGGAGCGGTTGTGCGGTTCGAGCTGTTCCTGGGCGGGGTACGCGACGGGCGATACCTGTATTGGGTGGGAGAAGAGGCGGTTCACAACGGTGCGCCGTCGAACCCCGTCGACTTGAAGCCTTCCTCGCCTTGAGCGTTCGCGGGGGGCTTCCCCCGGCGGTCGGAGGCGCTATGAACGCGCGATGCAGACCACGTTTCGGATCAAGGGCATGAGCTGCGGCCATTGTGTGAAGGCCGTGGAAACGGCGCTGCGCAGGCTGTCGGAGATCGAGCAGGTCAAGGTGACCGTGGGCGAGGCGGTGGTGACCACCGCGGGGCCGCCGAACGAACCGCAGATCCGTCAAGTCATCGAAGACGAGGGATACGAGGTCGTCTGAGGCTGCGCGGCGGGGGCATCGGACCTTGCCCATCGGGTGCAGGCTGCTGGTATGTTGTGCGGGTGAGGAGCTGGAGCCTGGCGGCGGTGGTGCTGATGCTCGCGGTTGCGGCCTGCGACCCGGAGCCCGCGTCGCAGCTGGTGATCCCGCCCACCGACGGTGATGCTGGGTGGGACGGTGGGGAGTTGGAGGCGGGCGAGGAGGACGTCGCGGAGCAGGAGGCGGAGGCGGGGGACGAGCGGTGGGATGCGAGCGCGACGGGACCGGAGCCGGTGGTGGTGGCGGTGGAGCCGTTGCCGGCGGAGGCGGACGACGGAGGAACGGAGCAGGAGGCGCTTCTGCAGGCGGCGCTGCTGTCGATGTCGACGGGGGCGCGGGGGATGGTGATGACGCTGCGCTGGAGGGATCTGGCGGGCGAGAGTGGCGCGGTACGCAGGGTGGAGCTCGGTCAACTGGCGGGGCTGCTGCGTTCGCAGAAGCGGCAGCTACTGCTGACGATCGGGGTAGTGGACGGGGTGCGAGACGGGCGTCCGGAGGGGTTGCAGGGGGCATCGTGGAGTTCGGAGGGGACGCGGCAGGCGCTGCACGGGTTGCTCGACGAGCTGTATCCGGCGCTGGGTGTGGAGCTGCGGTACTTGAGTTTGGGACACGAGGTGGATCGGTATGCGGCAGCGCACCCGCAGGAGCGGGAGGCGCTGGCGGCGTTCTTTGCGGAAGCGGTGACGTACGCCAACGCGCAGCCGAACCGCCCGCAGAGCGTGGAAGCGTCGGTGACCTGGTCGCACGACGCCTGGCTCTCGGAGGAGCCTCTGGGCGGGTGGGCTTCGGCGGTGTTGGAGGCAGCGAGTCCGGTTTTCGTGACCTACGCGCCTCGGGAGAGCGATGGTCGGGCGGTGGGAGCGGATCGGCCGCACGAGGATCTCGTGCGGGTACTGGAGCGGACGGACAAGCGACA
>JAKLDZ010000407.1 GCA_022703255.1 Myxococcota bacterium
CGCGGCCGCGCCGATCGCGGCAGCGCCCGCGGCGACGCCCTGCACGCGTCGGTGGGAGCTCAGTGGCCGCCGTACCACCGTGCGAACGACAGGTCCATGTCGGTGATATTGTCCTCGAGGCGCTTCCACACGCTCTCGAGGTCGTTCGAGAGGATGACGAGGTCGTGCAGCTTGCCGTCCACGCCCTTCGCGCGGTTCTTGCGGACCATTTCGCGCTCGAACCCGAGCTGCGACAGGAACCGGATGTACGACTCGTGCTCGGGCAGCACCTCCGTTTCGATGCGCTCGATCCCCGCGGCTTGAGCCAGACGCATGAGCTCCTCGCAGATCGCCTCACGCACGCCGAGCGCGTCGAAGCCCGCGCCCACCACGATGCGCAGGTTGGCGATGTGGCGCGTCCACCCGAAAGGCTCGCGATCCATCGTGCCGTCGCCCACGAACGTCCCATCCTGCAGCTCGGCAACCAGACGCCAGTGATCCCGGCCGTCGATCTGCTGGAGCCGGCAGGCGCCAGCGTCGCGATCCTTGCCCACGTCGTAGCGCAGGTGGTTCTTCACCTCCGCAGGGAGGGCGCTGAAGAACGCGAGCAGCTTGTCCAGGTCTCGATCGGCCTTCGGGGACCGGATGAGGATCTCCCGGCCGTCGGTCAGCTTGCAGGTAACGACTTTGTTTTCCATCGAGTGCCTCGCTCGACAGTGCGCAACGCACTGGGCGCAGAACCATACCACACGGCAAAGCGAGCGGCCGGCGGCCCCTCACGGCACGACGAATACGACCCGGGCCGGGGATCCGTCACCCCCCGCAATGCGCAACGGCAAACACCACAGCTCGCCGTCGCCGAGCGGGGCATCCGCGAGATCGAGCCCCTCCACCACCACGACCGGGCGATGCGCGCACAACAGCTCGTGATGGGCCGGATACCCCAGCGAGGCACCGCGATCCGAAGGATCGATCGAGAGGCAGTCGGTGCCGATCAGCCTGACGTCCGAGGACTCTCTCAACCACCGGGCACCGTCGGCCGTGAGGAACGCGTGATCGAGGGGCACCGGACGCCGGAGCATTTCGCCGTCGTGGGTGCGCAACAGCAGGCGCTCCACGCCCGTGAGGTCGAGCTCTTGGAGCTCCTCGGGGCCGATTTTCCGGCCTGCGCCGCGCAGGTCGGCGATGCGGCACGGCCCGCACAGCAGCTCGAGGGGAAGGGAGTCGGCACCGGCGCCACCGCGGCAGAAGTGCAGCGGCGGATCGACGTGCGTGCCGGTGTGCGTGCTGATGACGAGCCGCGACAGGTTGTACGACGTCGGATCGTCGTGCCGAATCCGTGAGACCGATTCGAGTACCGGCTCGGGATCGTCATCGTAGACCGGCATGCCGGGCGTGATGGGCAGGGTCAGATCGTACAGGCGCACGCGCCCAGGCTAGAGCGCGCGGGGCGATCTGGGAACAGGGTCGGTGGCCGAGTGCCGCGACGCAGGGGCTTCCCGGGCAGCATGGTCCCTCGGTGAATCGGGGGAGGAATGGACGGCGCACGCTTGGGCTTTCAATAGGGCGCTGGTTTTGCGACGATGCGAGCGCGATGACTCAGCAGAAAGACCCCCTACGCGACCTGGTGGACGCGCGCATCGGCAAGACGCTCAACGGCAAGTGGCACCTCGACGATCTCATCGGGGTGGGCGGGATGGCGGCGGTGTACCGCGCGACGCACCGCAACGGAAAACGGGTGGCCGTGAAGATCCTGCACCCGATCTTCCCGCCGGAAACCAAGATGCGCGAGCGATTCCTGCGCGAGGGGTACATGGCCAACCGGGTGGATCACCCGGGAGCCGTGTCGGTCATCGACGACGACACGTCCGAGGACGGCGACGTGTTCCTGGTGATGGAGCTGCTGGAAGGGGTGTCCGTAGACGAGCTGCTGTGGCGGTTCGGCGGGCGGATGCCGTATCAGCACGTGCTCGGGATGTCCGATCAGCTGCTCGACGTGCTCGTATCGGCGCACGCGAAGAACGTGATCCATCGGGACATCAAGCCGGCCAACCTGTTCGTCACGCGGGATCGGCGGGTGAAGGTGCTGGACTTCGGGCTGGCGCGGCTGAACGAGCCGACGCCGACGATGGCGTTGACCGCATCGGGGATGGTGCTCGGGACGCCGGCGTACATGGCGCCGGAGCAGGCCGGGGCGCGCTGGCACCTGCTCGACCATCGCACCGACCTGTTCGCCGTGGGCGCGGTGATGTTCCGCCTGCTCAGCGGGCGATCGGTCCACGAAGCTCCGACCGAGCGCGAGCGCCACACGATGGCGATGAGCAAGCCGGCGCCGAAGCTCGCCACGGTCGTGTCGGACATCCCGGAAAACGTCGCGCTGCTGGTGGACAAGGCCCTGGAGTTCGATCGCAACAACCGCTGGCCCGATGCGGCGACGATGCAGAAGGCCGTACGCAACGCGATGATCCGTCTCGACGTCAGCGGGATTTCGGGGGGGGCGCCGCCGGATCCCAGTGCAGCCTCGTTCCCTCCGGTTCACCTGCAGCCCACGGTGGCCGCGATTCCGGGCCAGCCCGGCAGCCCGCAGCCTCAGCCCTCCACCGAAATCGAGGTCTCGCTCGACATGATCATCGAGCCGAGCGTCGAGGTCCGCGTCACGGAGGCATCGCGAGTGCTGATGGACCAGATCCTCAGCCGGTGCGACATCATCGCCGAGGAGCCCGGCAAAGAGGGGTGATGGGCGGCCTCACGGCCCCGCCCACACGTATCCTGCCACCCCCTCCGCCATTCCTCCCTCCAGCACCAGAGCATCACGTTCCGACGGATCGGTCGTGAACATGTGCTTGGCCTCGTACGTGGCAATCCGATAGAGCGGCACCGCGCCGCATACCGAGGTCTGCGAAAGGCACCCGAGGTTGCCTTCGAGAGTCCACCCCTGGGAAACGAGGTAGTTCTTCTCCGCGTCGTCGGCGGTGCAGAAGTGCTCACTGGTGGATATCCGGACCAGCCGGTGGAAGGGAACCAGTCCCCACTGGCACGGGGCCGGATAAACGTAATACGCTATCGAGTCGCCAGTGTATCCCGCGCTCGCTCCTTCACCCTCCATCGGGGAAAAGAGGTGGTCACCGGTGGACGGTTTCCAGGAGTGATACACCGCCTGCCGTGACGGCGACGTGCGGCAGGCGCAAGCGCTGCCCGGCTTCGAGCACACCTGAAGACCGCTGCAGTCGGCGTCCGTGCAGCACGTCCCCAGCGCGAAGCACTGGGAGCCGCACAGGTACTTCCCCGAAGAGCACCCGCACCCATACGACATGCACAACTGCGTCGAAGGACACGAGCCGCAGTTGACCGTGCCACCACACCCGTTGTCGAGGATTCCACACTCCGCCCCCTCCGCGGCGCAGGTCGTCGGCGTGCACACGCACTGGTTGTCCTGACACGTCCCCTGACCGCAGCCCCCGCACGACAGGCTGCCCCCGCAACCGTCGGCCACGCTGCCACACTCCGCACCTACCGACGCGCACGTCGCCGGTGTGCAACCGCACTGGTTGCTCACGCCGCCGCCCCCGCACGTCTGCGGAGGGGTGCAGTCGCCGCACACCACGGTGGCGCCGCAACCGTCGGAAACGACGCCGCACGACGCGCCCGCCTGCGCACAGCTCTTCGAGGTGCAGGGGGCGTCGCCGCACACGTTTGGTCCTCCCCCTCCGCAGCTCTGCCCGATGGGGCAGGTTCCGCACTCGACCACTCCGCCGCAACCGTCGGGTGCAGAGCCGCACGACGCTCCGAGCTGCGCGCAGGTCTTCGGTGCGCACACGCTGGCGTCCCCTCCCCCCTCACTGCCGCCTGCGTCGACTCCCCCCTCCAACGGTGCGGCGTCTACGGCAGCGTCGGGCTTCGGCTTCACCGGCGGCGAAGCCTCCGCTCCTGTGTCACTGCCGCACGAGAGGGCCATCGACGACAGCGCAGCGACGACGGCTCCGGCAAGGAGCGACGGGGCGAGGCGAGCGGCTGTCATCGCGAGCATCGGATGAGTGTACGTTGTCTGCGGGCTGCGGTTCAATCGGAAGGAGAGCCCCGGTGGGAGAGCGCCGGGGAGGAGAGCACGACACGGGCTCAGTTCGCCACGCAAGCACCGTCCCGGCAGTCAGGACGATCGTTGGGACACTGCTTGTCGTTCTCGCATTCGACGCAGCGTTCGTCCTTGCAGAAGCGCAGGGTAGAGGGGCAATCCTGATTGCCCGCGCACTCGACACAGTGGTGGCCCTTGCAGACGGGGGTCGGGGCCGCGCAGTCGGTGTTGGCGAGACACTGGGCGCAGTCGCCCGTGACGGTGTCGCAGATGGGTTCGGCAGCCGGACAATCCGCGGACGAGACACACCCGGACTTGCACTTCAGGTCACCGGAGCAGATGGGCGTGGCGGCAGGGCAGTCGTAGTTCTGCAGACACTGCACGCAGGTGCCGGAGCCCGCGAAGCAGAAGGGGGCGGCAACACCGCAGTCCGCCGGGGAAAGGCAGGCCACGCAACGAGCGACGACGGTGTCGCACAACGGGCGGCCGGTCCCGGCACAGTCCGCATCGGCCTTGCACCCCAGGCACTGTCCGGTCTCCTGGATGCAGAGGTTGGCGTTGGGGGGGCAGGGCGCTGCGGGGCACGCGGCGTGGCAGCGGAAGTCCGACGGCCAGCAGGCAGGAGACGCAGTGCCGCAGTCGGCGTTGGTGGCGCACGCCTCGCACGAGCCACGAACGCAGCGGGGTTCGGCGGCGGAGCACTGGGCGTCGGAGGTACACTCGACGCACCCGAGCGTGGCATCGCAGACCTTGGGAGCCGTGCATCCATCCCTGCACGCCCCCCCGACGCCGGTGCCTGCAGGGAGTCCTTCGTCGTCATCGCCGCAGGCGACGGCTCCGGTAGCAGCGAGGAGCCAGACGAACGCAAGGCATATGTTGCGATGGAAGAGCATGAGAACCTCCACCGATCACTGTGCCTGGAGTGGGGGAGCGGTGCAAGAAACGGATGACGTGCGGCCGGATCGATGTCCGGACGCCCGAGTCAGATCTCGCCGTAGGCGCGGGACGAGAGCCGGCGGGCCACGGTCTGGATGCCCGTGTGCTCGTAGTAGTTGGTGAACATGTCGACGGCAGCGGCGACGTAATCGAGCTTGTCGTCGGAGACCTCGATGACGGAGCGCACGCGGTCGATGACGCCGTTCTGGGTGATGTCGCGGGAGGAGGTGAAGTCCGACAGGAAGGAGGCGGACTGCTGCATGTTGGTTTCGA
Source organism: Myxococcota bacterium (assembly GCA_022703255.1). Taxonomy (GTDB): domain Bacteria; phylum Myxococcota_A; class Polyangia; order Polyangiales; family Polyangiaceae; genus JACRCQ01. The sequence goes on from JAKLDZ010000407.1 coordinate 5,261, forward strand.
TGAGCGCCTTCTGCTCCTGGCCGCCGCCGGGGAGCAGGTGCGAGATCTTCTGGAACACGCGGTTGTTGGTGAGCGTGTCGAGGGACACGTTTTGCAGCTTGCCGAGGATCTTGTCGAGGAAGTCGGGTCCGAGCGGGAGCACGCAGTCGAAGCTGACCCACGCGGCCACGCGCATGACGTCTTCCTTGGCGTACTGGGAGAGGGAGCCGACGAAGTCACCGACGCTGTCGCCGGGGATCCCGTTGCAGTAGCAGTAGGCGGCCATTTCGGCGGCGAACTTGACGGCGGCGTCCACGCACTGGG
>JAKLDZ010000408.1 GCA_022703255.1 Myxococcota bacterium
GCCCCCGCTCGCCCCTTCTCGAAAGTGAGCTTCCGACATGAACCCCATGCTCGAATCCCTTCGCCGCAGCGAGCTCTTCTCCGATCTCGACGACTCGCTTCTCGAGCGGCTTCTCCCCGCCTGCCAGGAGACGCGGTTCTCGGCTGGCGAGTTTCTCTTCCAGCAGGGGGCCATGCGAACCGCCGTCTTCGTGATCGCGTCCGGTCACGTCGAGATCATTCGGGCCCCCGACGCTGGCGGCGAGCGGCTGGCCATCCTTGACGAGGGCGACAGTGCGGGAGAGGCGGCCCTGCTCGGCTCCGCTCCTCACACCGCTTCGGCCCGTGCTCTCGATGCGGTCTCCGCGGTGCGTATCGATCGCGAGGCGGTTCGGGCGTGCCTGGCTTCCGACGGCGCGGCTGCGCTCGACGTAGTCGGGCGTGTGGCCAGCGTCATGAGCCAACGCCTTCAGTACGCGAGCACGTCGGCCGTGGGGCGGGAGAAGTCCTACGGGTCCGGAGCCACCCGGGTCGAGCACGATCTGCTGGGCGATCGGGAGGTCCCAGCGGACGCGCTGTACGGCATTCAGACCCTGCGAGCCGTGGAGAACTTCCCGATCTCGGGCGTTCACCTCTCGCACTTCCCGACCCTGGTCCGGGCCCTGGCGATGGTGAAGCAGGGGGCTGCGCGAGCGAACGCGCGTCTGGGTCTCCTTCCGCCGCCCGTGGCAGGGGCCATCGATCGTGCGTGTCAGGAGCTCGTCGACGGCAAGTGGCACGGCCACTTCGTGGTCGACATGGTGCAGGGCGGGGCCGGGACCTCGACCAACATGAACGCCAACGAGGTGATAGCGAACCGCGCCCTGGAGCTGTTGGGCAAGCGACGCGGCGACTACGCCGAGTGTCATCCGAACAACCACGTGAACCTGGCGCAGTCGACGAACGACGTGTATCCGACGGCGTTGCGCATCGCGACGATGTTGTCGGTTCGCAAGCTGATTTCCGCGCTGGAGAAGCTTCGTTCCGCGCTGGCCGCCAAGGGCGAGGAGTTCTCGGGCGTGCTCAAGATGGGGCGCACGCAGCTGCAGGACGCCGTGCCGATGACCCTCGGTCAGGAGTTCACCGCGTTCGCCGTCACCACCGCCGAGGACATCGCCCGCCTGCGGGAAACCGCGAGGCTGTTCCTCGAGATCAACATGGGGGGCACCGCGATCGGCACGGGGATCAACGCGGACCCGCGCTATCCGGAGCTGGTCGTCGACGAGCTTCGTCAGTTGACCGGGCTCGACGTCACGCTCGCGGAGAACCTCGTCGAGGCCACGCCGGACACGGGCGCCTTCGTGACGTTCTCCGGAACGCTCAAGCGCATCGCGGTGAAGCTCTCGAAGATGTGCAATGACCTCCGGCTGCTGTCATCGGGGCCGCGCTGCGGACTGTCCGAGATCAACCTGCCGCCGCGTCAGCCGGGCTCGAGCATCATGCCCGGCAAGGTCAACCCCGTGATCCCGGAGGTCGTCAACCAGGTCGCCTTCCAGGTGATCGGCAACGACCTCACGATCACCCTCGCGGCCGAGGCAGGGCAGCTCCAGCTCAACGTCATGGAGCCGATCCTCGCCTTCAACACCTTCCAGTCGATCGACATCCTCACGGCCGCCGTCCTCACCCTGACCTCGCGATGCATCGTCGGGATCACCGCCAACGCGCAGCGCTGCCGCGACATGGTCGAACACTCCATTGGGATCGTCACCGCCGTCGTCCCGGCCCTCGGCTACGACAAGACCAGCGAGGTTGCACGCATCGCGTTGGACACCGGGCGCCCTGTTCGCGACATCATCCTGGAGAAGGGGTACCTCTCGGAGGCCGAGCTCGATTCGATCCTGTCACCCGAGGCCATGACGCGTCCACGACCCCTCACGCCATGAGGGATGCGACGCTTCGCAAGGAAGCCGGCGGACCGTGGCGGGGCAGGGTGGAGCTCGTGACGAGGAGGACTGCGGCGTGACACGACGGGCGACGACGACGAGGGGGCGGATACCGATCCTGGAGCACCCGGGACGGGAGCGCGGGCTGATCGAACCCTCGAGGTTCCACAGCAGAGCGCCGCGGATTCCGGCTCGCGGGGTGATGAGCTTCTTCCACGACGAGATCGAGCGTCGTGCAGAGGCCGGGAGGCTCACGAAGCTCACCGAGTTGCGCGGCGAAGGTCCGCCGATCCCGGTGTACGAGGTGGGCGGCGCCGCGACGCCGAGCTTCCTGTGTTGGGCGGGTCTGACCGCACCGCTGTCGGCCGTGGTGCTCGAGGAGTTGGTCGCCTTGGGGGCGCGATCGGTGCTCGCGTGTGGCGGCGCGGGAGCGCTCGACGGCAGCTTGCCCGCGGGACACCTGGTGCTGCCGACGTCGGCGGTGCGGCACGAGGGAACCTCGTATCACTATCAGCCTCGGGGCCACGCGAGTCGTCCGCACCCGACGGCGCTGGGGTGGTTGCGCGACGCTTGCAGCAGAAGCGGGCTTCCTTGGATCGAGGGGGCGACCTGGACCACCGACGGGGTATTCCGCGAGACGCCCTCGATGATCCGGCGGCGCCGGAAGCAGGGGTGCTTGACGGTGGAAATGGAGGCTGCAGCGCTGTTCGCGGTGGCGAGGTTCCGCAAGGTGGTCTTAGGGCAGATCCTCTATGCGGCCGACGACGTGAGTGGTGCGGCGTGGGACGAGCGGGGGTGGAGGAGTCTGCGCGACGTGCGTTCGGGGATGATCGACTTGTGCCTGGATGCCGTAGCGGGTGCTGCGGAATGAAGGAGCGGAAGCGCGCGCAGCATCCGGTCGGCGCCGTGGTCCTTCGCTGCTGCTTGATTGAGCGACACCGATCCCTACGACACGCTGTGTCACTTCTTGCCGCGAAGCCTGCTCAGCGCGAGGGTGAGATCGTCCCAGTCCGGCAGCGCACGGAACCTGGGGTGTCGCAGGTCGAGGTTGCGTGAGGCTGCGCCGCCGACCCACAGCTCGCGGTGTCTGGGCATCGTGTCGAGCATCCACTGCAGGTCGCGACGCGCCGCTTGGAGATCGGCCGCGGCGGACAAGGAGAGCGCGATGACCGCGGCCTGGGTGCGGTCGGCTGCGCGCAGCATCTGCTCGGCTGGAAGATCCGCTCCGAGGTAGCGGACGCTGACGCCTTCGGTCGCGAGGAAGACCGCGGCCATCAGCAGCCCGAGGGTGTGACGCTCTCCGGGAAGCGTGGCCATCAGCACGATGGGGGCGCCGGAATCGTCGAAGGACGCCAGGAGCACATCGAGCTGCGCGGACAGCATGTTGCTCGCGAGGTGCTCGGCGTTCACGTCGATCCTGGACGCCGCCCATTCGGTGCCGATCGCCGTGGTGAAGGGGGCGGCTACCTCCGTGACGAATCTCCTGGGACCGAGGGAGTAGGCCGCCTTGCGAAGCTCGACGCGTAGGGCTGCCGCGTCGGAGCGCGCGAGCGCATCGAGAAGCGGGGTCAACGAGCCGCGGTCTTCGGGAGCCTGTGTCTGGGCCACGGCGACGCGCTCGAGCATGCGGGCGAGCTCTGCCGGTGGGCGGTCGACGACGTCATGAGGTCTTGCTCCCGCCTGCAGGGCGCGTTTGACCTGCAGGAGCCGTTCGATGTCGGCATCCGAGTAGACGCGGTTGCCTCGAGCGTCGCGTACGGGGGCAGGGTAGCCGTAGCGTCGCTCCCACATGCGCAGGGTGTCGGCGCTCAGCCCCGTGGCGCGTGAGACGATCTGGATCGAGTAGAGGCGCGCGGGCTTCGCGGAGCGTGGTCGGGCCATGGTCCGAGGAATATCGTCTTAGACAAAACGAGGTCAAGCCTCCCACGACGCAGAAGGGTTGCGTCGTGCGGAGCGCGCTCTTTCGGGCCCTGGCGGGGGGCGCAAGAAATCGCAACCGCAGCCGCAACGCCAGTTGACAAACAGATGTCTAAGACAAAGAAGTGCTTCGTGCGGATGATCTCTCGCGTGACTTGCTCCGGCGGACGGAACCGGGCCCAGCGGGGCTCGACGCCGGACCCCACAGAAACGGAGCTCGAACCATGATGACTCGTTCTTCCCGACACCGATACGCATCGTCGCTTGCCCTCGGAGCACTTGCCCTTGCACTGTCGACGGCCGGGGTGGCGTGCAGTGACGACGACGACACGACCCCCGGAGCCGGTGGCAGTGCAGGAACGGCAGGCGGCGCGGGGGCGGCGGGCCTCTCGGACGCAGGTCCCGACGGAACGGCGGGCGCGGCGGGGGGCGGAGCGGATGCTGCGGGCAACGCGAGGCTTCGCGTGGTGCACGCTTCGTCCGACGCCCCTGCTGTCGACGTCTACGCCAAGGGCAATGCGACACCGCTCGTCGCGAACCTCGCCTATGGCAAGGCCTCGTCGTATCTCGAGCTGCCTGCGGGCTCCTACCAGGTCGAGCTGCGTGCGGCCGGCGCTTCGCCCACCGACGCGCCCGCCTTCGAAACCCCTGCCCTCGAGGTCCTGGCGGGCAAGACCTATACGGCCATCGCGGCAGGGAGCCTCGCCTCCTCGGCCGACGACGACAAGTTCCGCGTCATGGCGCTCGAGGAGGGCTTTGGCGCCTCGGAGGCAGGCAAGGTCCGTGTTCGCGTGGTGCACGCCGGTTTCGATGCACCCACCGTCGATCTCGACGTGGGCAACGACAACCCCGCGGCTCCCGAGCTGTCCGGTCTCGCGCGCTTCGCCGACACCGGCGTCGAGGGCGTTCCGCTTCCCGCGGCGACGGCCCTGCAGATCGGACTTGCGGCCTCTGGCAAGACGGTCACCGCGTTCACCACCCCGTCCCTGCCGGATCAGTCCTCGCTGTTCGTGGTGGCCGCCGGCCAGATCGCCAGGTCGCCCCGCGATGCGACCGGCTTCGCGTTGCTCGCGGTGCTCGCGGACGGGACTACGGCGTGGCTCAAGCAGAACCCGTTCGTGTACGCGCTGCATGCCTCTCCGGACGCTCCGGCGGTGGACGTGTACGCGGGGAGCGCGGAGCTCATCGACAACGTGGCCTTCGCGGCGATGGGTCGCATCCAGGTCGCCCCCGGCTCCTACACTCTCGACTTCTTCCCGGGCCAGGCGGGGGCGACGCCGAAGCCCAGCACCAACCCGGCGGTCTCCCTCGCGACCCCGGAGCTCGGGGCGGGTGAGACCTACCTCACGATCGCCACCGGCCTGCTCGCGTCCGCCGGAGCCGACAAGTTTCAGTTCATTCACCTCGCGGAGGGCTTCAGCGATGTCCCGGACGGCAAGGCGCTCGTGCGTGCGGCGCACGCTTCGCCGGACGCGCCTGCGGTCGATCTGGGGACGGTGACGACGTCGGGGACGCTCGACCCATCGGCCCTGGTGTACGACCTGGCCTTCCCCAACGCGACCGAGCCCGGGGGTGCGGCACTGAGTGCTGGGGGCTTGACCTTGGGCGTGGCTGCGAAGGGAACGACGTCCACGGTAGCGGAGTTCGCGCTTGCGCCGACGGCGGGGCAGCGGTTGTTCGCCATCGCAACGGGGATGCTCGCGCCGGCGCAGGGCCAGAAGGGATTCGGGCTGATGGTTGTTGAC
>JAKLDZ010000409.1 GCA_022703255.1 Myxococcota bacterium
CAAGGAGCCCAAGCAGCTCGAGCTCGAGCATGCGACACTGGTGGTCGCACGCAGGCCGGCGAGCGAGCCCCAGCCCGAGGGCAAGACTCCGATCTTCTTCCCTCCCCACGACACCGAGTCCCCCTTGTGCGCGGGCGAGCGGATCATGGTGCTCGCGCGGCCCGATCGCGCCCGCACGGTGCTGCATACGAGCATGCCCGGGCCCACGAACCTGTGGGGCAACAAGCCGCGGCGTCGCAGGCTCGAGGCCACGTTGCCCGGACGCCGCCTCCCGTGGCACCGCTCCGCCTTCGAACGAATGCTCCGCGTCTCTCCCGTGATGAAGCTCGTCGGCGCTGCCCTCGCGGCCCTGCTGGTCCTCGGCATGGCCACCTTCGCCTTCGCCGGCGTCCCCGGCGCCGACACGCTCTTCTACACCATCGTCGTGCTCACCGGCGGCTACGGTGACCTGCAGCTCCTCCAGCACCCCGCCACCTCGGTCTGGGTCAAAGCCGTGGCCTCCGCGCTCACGATGCTCGGTGCCGGCCTCGTCGGTCTCGTGTACGGCGTGATGACCGAGCAGGTCCTCGGACGCAGCCTGGGCACGATCCTCCTCGACCGCCGCATCCCGCGTCAGGGCCATGTCATCGTCTGCGGCCTCGGCAACATCGGCGTCCGCGTCGTCGAGGAGCTCCACCGCATGGGCATCCCCGTCGTCGTGATCGAAAAGAACCACGACAACCCCCACATGCACGCCGTGCGTCGCCTCAAGATCCCCGTGATCGAATCGAGCGCTGCCTCTCCCGGCGTGCTGACCCGCGCTCGCGTCGAAAAGGCTCACTGCCTCGTCGGCGCGACCGACGACGACCTGGCGAATCTCGACGTCGCGTTGGCGGCACGCGCCTTGTGCGACCCGATCCGCGTGGTGCTGCGCGTGTTCGATCAGGGCATGGTCCAACCGCTGCAGAAGATGTTCGGCATCGACGTGACCTACAGCGTGTGGATGCTGGCGGCGCCCGCGTTCGCCGCGGCCGCGCTCGTCGGGCGCACCTTCGGCTCGTTTCGCTGGAAGCAGCGATCCGTGCTCGTCCAGGAGCTGATCGTGCCCCCGGAGAGCCCGATCGTCGGGCACCCTCTCGAGCAGGTCTGCGAGCAGTACGACGTCCGCGCGTTCTTCCGCGGCCGTTTCCTCGACGGCGGCCAGGGTCAGGCGAGCATCGGTATCATCGAGTCCGGAGCGAGAGTCGTGTTCCTCGGCACTTCCGACGCGATGCGGCGGATTGCCAACGTGGCGCGGCCCGCCGACGACGAGGCGCCCGACAGCGAGGCGCCGGCATCGACAGTCGGCTGAACCGCTCGCGCCACGCGGGATTCCCCCGGGGGAATGATGCGTGATCCGGGAGGGTTGAGAGGGCGTGCGGACGACCATTGACGCAGCGCTGCCGCGGAAGCAAAGCTTGTCGAGAGCGGGAGATCATGGACACGCGTGCCCCGTCGGGTCTCGGGGGAGATCAGGGGGCGGCCGCCGGGACGGTTGTGACGTGGACGGGGCGGTGGCAGCGTTGGCAGGCATCGCAACAGGGGAGGGGAGGGGCACGATGGTTCCGTTGCCGCGGGAGTCGGCACTGAAGTTCACCGAAGGGGTGCGCGCGGGGTGGCTGACCAGCGACCTGATCGCCTGGGCCGACGAACACCTCATCCGGCCCGAGCGGCTCTCGGTGCGGGGCAGCGACCGGCTCCGCTATGTCGCCGAACGCGACTTCGGCATCGTCGCGATCGAGGGCGCCAGGGAGCCACCTGCCGGCAAGCTCCGAAGCATGACCGCGTCCCACGTGCCCCACCTGCTCGACGTCGCCCGGCAACACGTGATCGAGGCGCTGCGCGCGTCGATCGAGTTGGACGACCGGCCCTTCGTCCACGCCGCGCTCCTCGCCAACCGCGTGGTGAGGACGCGGGAGCCCTCCGGCGCTTCGCTCTGGCGGGTCAAGGTCGGCGAGGAGACCCCGCTGAGCGAGATGGTCCTGGCCTTGTTCGCGGCCGATGCCCTGGAGCATCCGGAGGACTACGACCAGGACCTGTCGGTGTGCGAAGAGTGCGGCGCGGTGACGCTCACGCCGTTGCCGAACGGCTCGCGCAAGGGATGCCCGGTGCACCTGTTCGGCGGAGCGGATCACGGCCAACCGGTGAGGCGTCACCACCCGCACGGAGGTCACGCGTTCGGCACTTGACGGATCCGGCCGGGGCGTTCAGCGTTCGCTGCCGTGGCACGCGATCCCAGAGCCGATGACGCGCGCGGCGACGAGGCTCACGACGTCGTCGAGGGCGAGGTCGATCGCGTTACGTACGAGAACGCCCAGACGGGGTTTCGCGTGCTGCGCGTCACCGATCGTCAGGGCAAGCGCATCACGGTCGTGGGCAAGATGCAGGCGATCAGCGCTGGCGCCCGCATCCGCGCTACCGGCCGTTTCGGCATCGACCCCAAGTTCGGCTCCCAGCTCAAGGCCGTCACCGTGCTCCCCCTCGTCCCCGACACCCTGCAGGGGATCGAGAAGCTCCTCGGCTCCGGCCTCGCCGACGGCATCGGCCCCGCCTATGCCCAGCGCATCGTCGCGCGGTTCGGCTTGGAGACCTCTTCCGTGCTCGACAACCACCCCGAGCGGCTCGCCGAGGTGCCCGGCCTCGGCCCCAAGCGCGCACAGGCCCTCGCCTCCGCCTGGGCCGAGCAGAAGGTCGCTCGCGAGGTGATGATCTTCCTGCACGCCCAGCACGTCTCCCCGGGGCTCGCGCAGCGGATCGCCAAACGCTACGGCGCCAACACCATCCGCCTGCTGCGCGAGAACCCCTACCGCCTCGCAACCGAGGTCTGGGGCGTGGGGTTCAAGACCGCCGACGAGATCGCCCGCTCGTTGGGGATCGCCAAGGACGCTCCGGAGCGAATCCGCGCTGCGGTCCTGCACGTGCTCGACCAGCTCCAGGAACGCGGTCACGTCTTCGTTCCGCGTCCGCTCCTCGCCTCCGAGGCGGTCCGCACCATCGACGTCGATCCGCTGCTCGTCGAGGGCGCGATCGACGAGGTGTGCGCGAGCGAGCACGCCGTCGCAGAGCGTCTCGACGAGCACGGCCCCGTGGTGTATGCGGCGCGCCTCCACTGCGCCGAGCTGCAGCTCGCAGCGTCCGTGTCCTCCCTGTGCCATCGGAAGGTCAAGCAGCTCTCCGGCGCCCGGCAGGCGATCGAGGCCTTCGAGCACAGGACCGCCACGACCCTCGCCCCCGCGCAGCGCGCGGCCGTCGAGCAGGCCGCCACCTGCGGCGTCCTCGTGATCACCGGCGGCCCCGGCGTGGGCAAGACCACCCTCGTGCGCGCCGTCCTCGAGCTGTTCTCCCGCGGACGCCTCGCCGTGCGCCTCGCGGCCCCGACAGGGCGCGCCGCACGACGCATGGAGGAGGCGACGCAGCACGAGGCGCAGACGATCCACCGTCTGCTCGAGTTCGATCCCAAGCAGGGAGGCTTCTCCCGCGACCCGAGCCGTCCCCTGGAGCTCGACGCTCTCGTGGTCGACGAGTGCTCGATGCTCGACCTGCCGCTCGCGCGCTCGCTGCTCGCCGCGCTGCCCCAGCACGCGCGGCTCGTGCTCGTGGGCGACGTCGATCAGCTCCCGTCGATCGGTCCCGGAGCGGTCCTGCGCGACGTGATCGAGTCGGGGAGGGTGCCCACGATCCGCCTCACGGAGATCTTTCGTCAGGCCGCCAAGAGCCTCATCGTGGACAACGCCCACCGCATCCTCGAGGGGCGCGCCCCGGGCTCGAGCCCGAAGGGCGACCCGCAGGGCGACTTCTTCCTGTCGTCGGCGGACGAGCCCGCGGACGCCGCCGAGAAGGTGCGCCAGCTCGTGGTCGAGAGGATCCCCAAAACGTTCGGCCTGGATCCGGTGCGTCAGGTTCAGGTCCTCACGCCGATGCACCGCGGGCCAGCCGGCTCGCAGGCGCTCAACCAGATCCTGCAAGCGTCGCTGAATCCCCCCCGCGCCGACTCCCCGATCGGGCTGTTCCGCTCCGGCGACAAGGTGATGCAGCTGCGCAACGACTACCAGCGCGACGTCTTCAACGGCGACATCGGCTTCGTCACCGCGGTCGAGGCGGAGGGGCGCAAGGTGACGGTAGACGTCGACGGGCGCGCGGTGATCTACGAGGATTCGCAGCTCGACGAGCTCACGCTCGCCTATGCGTGCAGCATCCACAAAAGCCAGGGCAGCGAGTACCCGGCCGTCGTGATCCCGATGCTGTCGTCGCACTTCGTGATGCTGTCGCGCAACCTGCTGTACACCGCCGTCACGCGAGGAAAACGGCTGGTCGTGCTGATCACGGACAAGCACGCGTTGCGGGTTGCGCTCGACGAGACCCGTCGCGAGGAGCGATACACCTGGCTCGCGCAGCGGATCCGCGAGCTGGCGCGGCCTGCGCCCTGAGCGCCCACGCAACGTGTTCCCGCGCGGGAGCCGTCGCCTCCAAGCCGACGGCGTTGCGGTCCACCCCGGCCGCTGCTAGCCCCGCAGCATGTCCGACGACACCGAGCTCGAGAAGGTGACCCTCGCGCGGGGCCTGCTGTTCCACGAGGCCGAGACGTTCCAGCGCGAGCTCGAGATGCACGGCATCGCGAGCTGGATCCTCGACACGAGCCACACCGAGCAGATCGCCGCTCCCGGTCTCGCACCCATGGGGAGGCTCATGGTGCGCCCTGCCGACCAGAAAAAGGCGCAGCAGATCCTGGCGGACTTCGAGAAACGTCCCGCCGCGGACAGCTCCCCCGACGACAAGGCGTGGCGCGCGGAGAACGAGCGCGACGCGACCGCGAGCCGGAGCATGCGCGCCGCGATCCTCGGCCTGCTTTGCGCTCCCTATCTCGCGCAGCTCTACTCCTTCTTCCTGCTGATGGCGCTGCGTCCGCACTACGGCGAGCTCCCGCGCAAGACCCGGAGGAAGATGTGGGCCGCGGCCGTGATCGACGTCGCGGCATTCCTCGCCGCGTCGGCCGGCGCGTGGTGGGCCGGGCACAAGTTCTTGTCCGGCCTGCTGATCGCGCTGCCCGTGGTCCTGTGGTGGTTCGGCGCGGCGATGAGCGCGGCGAAGAGCGCCAAGGCCTGAGCGCGCGCGTCCGGTGGCGCAGCTCGCGCACGGTTCCTTCGCGACGGCGCGCGAGGTAGAGTCGATGCTCGCGTTGGACGACTCGTTTCCCCGACGGAGACACATGGCGAGTATCGATGCGATCCTGGACCGGATCCTTGAGCGCAATGCCGATGGGCTCCGGCTTCAGACCGGAGAGCTGCCGGTGGTGCTCACGCAAACGCACCCGGTGCCCGTGCAGAAGTCCCCTTCGACCGCACCGCAGCTCCTGGCGCTCGCCCGCGAGCTGGCGTCGGACCCGGAAGACCGCGCGCGCATCGACAACTCCGATCCGTGCAGGTTCGTGTACCGAACCTTCGACGTCTCGGTGAGCTTCGATCCCGCAGGGCCGCGTATCGAAGTCACGCCCTGCGCCGGACAGTCGGGGGCGGACGACTCGACCCCTCCCTCCCCCCCC
>JAKLDZ010000041.1 GCA_022703255.1 Myxococcota bacterium
CGTGCGGGGAGCGTCGTACTCCCGATACATGTACGCCGCCGCCGTGACCTTGCGCGTGTCCGAGAGCCAATACACCGCGCGGACGTCCCCGGTCACCTCCCGGAATCCCGTCCCCCGCTGCGTCTTGCCGTCGGCGCCGAACACCGGAACAGCCGCCTGCGCACCCGTGACCGGGCTGTAGATGGGCCCGCCGCTGCGCAGCTCACCGACGCGCTGGTAGCCTGCGCCGGTCATCACCTGTAGTCGGTCCGAGACCTGGGTGTCGAGCTGGAATCGTTCGCCAAACGAAGCATCCGCGCTGGCGTAGCGGAGAAACGTCCTGGGCCGCACCCTCCACGAGACCGAATCGTCGCGACGCGGCTCGATCGGAATCGAGTCGATCACCCCGCCGATGGCGTCGGAGCCGTAGAGCGTGGACGCCCCCCCGCGGACGACGTCGATGCGCTGGATGGTCTTGGTGTCGACCGTGAAGAAGTACTGGTTGGGGCCCTGTCGCCAGGTGCTCGTGTTCATCCGGATGCCGTCGAACAGCAGCACGGTCTGCTGCCCGGTGCGTCCGCGAAGGAAGGCCGAGGCCTGGCCGTGGGCGGTTTGCTGCACGAACACCCCGGGCTCGTAGCGCAAGGCGTCGGGAGCCGATCGGGGCTGGCGCTCGTCGAGATCGCGACGGGTGACCTGCGTGATCGCGCGGCCTGCGACGGCGGTATCCTGGCCCGGGCGGCGTCCCCGGACCGTGATCTCGATGGGGCGTTCCGCGCTCTCCTCGGGAGGAGGCGGGGGGGGCTGCGCACGCGCCTGCGCCGTCGCGAGGCAGGAGGCGACGAGTACGAGCGGGAAGCAGCAGCGGCGGGCCATCGACACCCGTCAGGGTAGCCGGTGACATGGGCGCGCCCCATCGGGCGAACGCCCTATGAAGGAGGAATCAGAGGCGTCCTTGCAGCGAGAATCCTGCGGCGTTGATTCCCACACTGGGTGCGAGGCGGATCGACGTCCGGGACTCCTTGCTGGTTCCGAGGAGCACCATCGTGAGGCCTCCGGCTGCGAGCACGCCCCCGACGACGAAGCCGATGGTCGCGCGGTTTCCGGCGCTCACCGCGTCGGTCCGGTCCTGGAACGCCTGGGGGCCGCAGACGTTTCCATCGCAGTCTGCGTCGGAATCGGACTTCTTGCCCATGGCCTGGATTGCGAAGTAGGAGCCGATTCCAATCCCGATGAGGCCGAGCCCTCCGACCACCCAACCCGCGGCCCGCAAGCCCGAAGAGCCGCCCTGCGATGGTGTCGATTCCTGCGTTGCAGGCGCCACGGGAGCGGAGGAGTCCGCTGCCGGCGAGGGCGCAGCAGGAGTCACGGGAGCGGGTGCGATGTCGGCCGCGGCGAGCGCAGGCACGAGCGTTTCCTTGCTGTCGCGGGCAGCGCCGATCTTGACCTCGAGTCGCAGGGGCTTGCGCCCGGGAGCCGAGGCCTCGATCCGGTGGTCACCGGGGTCGACCGGCACGGACATTCCCCAGGACGCTTTCGGCTGCACGACGCCGTCGCGGCGGATCTCGAGTCCCTCGAGGGAGGCCGATTCGTTCGCAACCCGAATCGTCAGCCGCGACAGGTTCGCCTCGAGCGCGGCGGCGCGCTGGCGAGCGGCGTCTTCCCGGCTCTTGTTGCCCTCGGCGCGGGCCCGTGCCGCGGCGTCGGAGTACTCGGCCCACGCGCTCGCGGTCTTGCCCTGCCCCTCGTGACAGAGCGCGAGGGCCAGCAGCGTGCCGGTCGCCGGATCCATCCGGTGGCTCTCCGCGAGCTTCGGACAGGCGTCGTCGAAGCGCTTCTGGTCCATCAGGCGACGCCCCTCGCGGAAGAGCGTTTCGGCCATGGCGCTGCCATCGCCTTGCGCCCGGGCAGAGGTCGCGATCATCGGTCCGCAGGCGAGCACCAAGACGAGAAATCCAGCGCTGGCACGCACGAGCATCACCTCCGGTCGTTGATCAGATCCTGAATGCCCGGCGCCGTCGAGGGCGTCGCGGGCTTCGGCGACGTCGTCGCCACCGGCGAGGTGGTTGCGGGCCGCGCCCTCACCGGCTGCGCCGGAGCGCCGGCGTCCGGGGTAGCCGGTGCCGCGCTCGCGGACTGCGCCACAGATGCGCTGGCTGCGGCGGGAAGAGAAGAGGCCGGCGTCGCAGGCGTCGTGGACAGCGGCGCCGCAGACGTGGTCGGTGCCGGCAACGGGGCGGAATCCACGGCAGGCGCACCGGTCGAGCGCAGGGCCAGGATCAGGACTCCGAGGGCAAGGCAGGCGGCCCCGACTGCGACCGCGATCGCGAGGCCCGCGCGATTCGTTCGCGCGCGCGTCGAGGTCCCGTCGAGCGTCTCGGCCGAACCGAGGCGCACGTCGCTCCATCCCCCGGCGCCCGACACCGCCGGGGGCGGCAGTGAGTGCGGTTGGCTGGCCGTGATGCGGTGCATGGAGATCATGGCCCGCGGTCCGCCGAAGGGGAGCAGATCGCTGGCGAGCTCAGTGACGTTTTGATAGCGAAGGGAGGGGGACTTTTCGAGGCAGCGCAGGACGATCTGCTCGAGGCGCGGGTCGACGTCGGGCACGGAGTCGCGCAAGGGAAGGGGCGGGTCCGCGGCGATCTTCGCGATGACCTCGGGGACCATGGTGCCTTCGAACGGCGCGCGACCGGCGAGCAGCTCGTAGAGGATGACACCGAGGGACCAGATGTCGGTGCGGATGTCGACGTTTTTGGCGGAGCGGGCCTGCTCGGGGGACATGTACATCGGCGAGCCGAACACGCCGGTGGTGGAGGTCAAGCTGGGCCGGGGAGCGTCTTCCGGAGCCTGCGCCATCTTCGAGATTCCGAAGTCGAGGACCTTGATCAAGGGCTCGCCGTTGGCGCGGTGCGTGAGGAAGAGGTTGGAGGGCTTCAGATCGCGGTGGACGATTCCGAGGGCGTGGGCTTCGGCCATTGCCTCGCAGGCCTGGAGGACGAACTCGACGGCTTCCTCGGGAGGGAGCCTGCCGACTTTCTCGAGCCGATGGGTGAGGTCGACGCCTTCGAGGAACTCGACGACCATGTAGGGGACGCCGTCTTCGAGCAGGTCGACGTCGAAGACGCGGGCGACGTGCTCGCTCTTGATGCGCACGGCGGCGCGGGCCTCGCGCAGGAAGCGCTCGACGGCGCCGGGGTGTTGAGCGACCTCGGCGAGGAGGAACTTGATGGCGACGCGCTCGTGGAGCTGCAGGTGCATGGCCGCGACGACGACGCCCATTCCGCCCGCGCCCAGGACGCGCTCGACCTGGTACTTTCCCGCGAGGACATCGCCGGATCTTACGGGTGCATGGGTCATCGGATCACGCGATGGTCCATTGCTACTTTTGCGAGGGGAGCGCGTCAAGCGGCGGCGGATCACGCTTTCGACAGACTTCGGAACGCGCGGTCCCGTCGGGATCAGTGGGGCAGGGCAAGGTCTGCCGGGTGACGAGCCGACGCAGGAGCACCCACCCGGGGAAGCGGGGAGGGCGGCGTGGGTTTCAGCCCGCGGGAGCGCCCGGATTGGAGGGAAGGAATCGGGAGTAGATGGAGCGCGAGTCGATCGCATTCGCGAGGAAGTGAGCGACGACGCAGGCGAGGGCGAGGGGGAGCATGATTGCGTAGTTTCGGGTCATCTCGAAGACGATGACGATGGACATCAAGGGGGCGCGTGTGGTGGCGGCCAGAAAGCAGCCCATGCCGACGAGGGCGTAGGCCTGGGGTTGTCCGGTGGCAGCCGGCCAGGCGGCGTGCAGGGGGATTCCGACACAAGAGCCGAGGGCGGCGCCCATGAAGAGCGTGGGAGTGAAGACGCCTCCGACGGCGCCGGATCCGAAGGAGGCAGAAGTTGCGAGGAGCTTCCACAGCGCAACGACGACGAGGCCTCCCAGTGCCCATTCGCTGTGGAGCATGGAGTTGACGATGCTGTAGCCATTGCCCCAGACCTTCGGGCACTCGATGGAGATGAGTCCGACGAGCAGGCCACCGAGGGCCAATCGTCCGTAGGCGGGAAATGGCAATCGGGCGAAGGCCTTCTCACTTCCCCAGAGAAGCCGCAGGAATGCCGGCCCTGCGGCTCCCGCGACGAGGCCGAGGGCGAGGTAAGCGGGCAGCTCCCAGGCGGACACGAGATTGAAGCCGCTGGTGCCGAAGGGCGCTTCGGTTCCGAGGACGAGGCGAATCGTCAGCGACGCGGTCACCGAGGAGACGAGCAGGGGGCCGAAGCTCGCCATGCCGATGGAGCCGAAGACGATCTCCGCGACGAACAGGGCTCCGGCGATGGGGGCGTTGTAGGCGGAGGAGATGCCCGCCGCGGCCCCGCAGGCCACGAGCAAGCGCCGGCGCGGGGCGGACAGCTTCGCCCATCGCGCGCCCACGGATGCCAGCATCGAGGCGAGCTGGACCATCGGTCCCTCGCGGCCGATGGATGCGCCGGAGGCCAACGACAGCAACGCTGAGAGGATTTTGAGCAGCGTCGGGCGCGTGCGGATTACGCCGTCGCCGACCGAGATCGCCTCCATGTAGTCGGTGGAGCTGAGGCCGGGGAGGACTCTTTTGATGGAGTGGAGCACGACCCCTGCGAGCAAGCCGCCGACGGCGGGGAGCAGGAGTCTGGCCCACCAGGGGAGGGCCTCGGCGGTTTGCACGAATCCGCCGGAGTGCCCGGTGACACCGGTCTTCACGGCGAAGAGCAGGGCACGGAATGTCGATGAGGAAGCCGCGCCGACCAGGCCGACGAGGGCCGCAGCGGCCATGGTCGCGTACAGGTCGCGGGGAGCGAACCTGGGGGCCGAATCCGGCCCTGACGACGACGTCGGCGGCTTCATCGCTTCGATACTGCACAACTCCGAGGGGTTGGGAAAGCGGGGATGCGATCCCGACGCGATCGAACACCGGCGACGGGCAGGGGTCACGCCGCGGTGGTGGGCCGTGTGGTTCGACGTGCGCGCAGGCGTTGGATGGCGAGAAGGATGAAGAGGAGCGCGACGGCGCCGGGGATGGCGTCGAGGTATTGCTGGTCACAGCCGGAGCAGTGGGGCTTGTGACGAGAGGGTGGATCGGTCTGCAGCAGAACGGCGATGGAGTTATCTCCGTGGAGCGATCGAGAGCGGGCTCCGGCAGCGATCATGAGGCGAACCGCTGAAGCAGGTCGGGAGGGAGGACGCCGATGTGTACCTGGACGATCCTTCCGCTTTCGACCTCGACGGTGCTCGGGGTCGCCATGATGCGGAAGGCCCGGGCGAGGTCGAGGTTCTCCGAGGCGTCGATCACGAACACGTCGCGGTTCTTCTTGGACAGCTCGCGGAGGCGGGGCGTGAGGAGGCGGCATGCGGCGCAGGAGGGAGTGAAGAAGTAGACGAGGCCCGTGCGAGCCTTGGCGATGGATGTGCCGACGTCGCCGGGCAGGGGAGGCAGGGGCTTGCCTTGCATGCGCTGGGCGCGGATGCGGACGAACACGTTCAACCCGATCATGAGGGCGACGAAGGAGGCGAGGACGACGAGGAGTGCGATGGCGAAGGTTCCCATGACGACAGGGTTGGAGCCCGAGGTGGCGGGAAGGGTTCGGGGGGCGGTTCATCCGGTCGCACTGGCGTGAGCCGGCTGCCGGCGGGGGGGAAGGGATTGCCTCCTGGGCGCAGGCGCCGGAAGATGAGCCGTCCCCACGCACCCGCGACACTGGCCATGCGAACGATGCCGGCGCGCCCTTCTCCTGAGCCCCCGCCCGTGGCTTCCTCACGGGGGCAGGGGTCCGTGGCCGTGCTGCATCGCGTGGCGGCCGACGATCAGATTCTCCTTGATGGGTTGCTTGCAGGCGACGATCACGCGGTTGCGAGTTTGTGTGATCGGTACGGATGGCAGGTGCGCGGTGTGCTGACCCGGACGCTGGGCAGCACGTTGGATGTCGAGGATCTCATGCAGGAGACGTTCCTGACCATCGTGCGGAAGTGCTCGACGCTGCGCGATCGCAAGGCGTTTCGGCCGTTCGTCGTGAGCGTGGCGATCCGGGTCGCGCGCAACGAGCTGCGCAAGAGGGCGCTACGCAGGTTCATCGGGCTCGACGTTGCGCCGGAGCTCCCGGTGACGCCGCCGCACGATCCGGCTGCGCGGCAGGCGGTTGATCGGGTCTACGAGGTGCTCTCACGGATGGACGCCGACACGCGGGTCGCGTTCGTCGCTCGGCACGTGGAGGGATTCGAGCTGACCGAGGCGGCGGAGATCTGCGGTTGCTCCCTGGCGACGATCAAGCGTCGTCTGGCCAAGGCGGAGAAGTGCTTCGAGGCGATGTCCCGGGGGGATCCAGTGCTTTCGAAGCTGTTGAACGCCGAGGGGAGGAGGGGACCATGAGCGAGCTTCTTCGGAGAGCTGCGGGGGTCCTTCTTCGGCACGTGGAGGTTCGGGAGGAAGACCGGGCGCACGCGGACGTGCGTGCGCGGGTGGTGCGTCTCGCCCGGGCGGAGCGACGGCGTCGTCCGATGCGGATGGCGGTGCTGGTGTTTGCGCCGGCAGCGGTGTTGGCCGCGGTGCTGGCGGTGGTGCTGGGGCGGGTGAGGGAGGAGCCAGCGGTCGCGTTCGTGGTGGGAGAAACCCGTGCCGTAGGGCTCGTCGGGGGCTATCTCGTGCCGAGCGGGGCTGCGTCGCTTCCGGTGTCCTTCAGCGATGGCAGCACGATGGTGCTGATGCCTTCGACGCGAGCGAGGGTGACGTCGACCACGGCGCGGGGTGCGCAGCTGCTGTTGGAGAGCGGGCGTGTGGAGTGCGACATCCGGCATCTGCCGGGCGCAGCGTGGGCGGTCTCCGCGGGCCCCTACTCGATCGACGTGATCGGGACGTCTTTCGACGTAACGTGGGACACGCAGCGCGCGCGCCTCGAAGTCCAGATGCGGCATGGGGCGGTTCGCGTGCGGGGGCCTGGGGTGGACGACGGCGTCGAGCTGCGGGATCGGCAGCGACTCACGGTGGGCGGGGATGCGACGGCGTCGGGGACGACGGCGGTTCCGACGATCGAGTCTGCACCTGTCGGGGTCACCTCTGCGCCCGCGGCAACGGTGGGTGTGTCGGCAGCGCGGTCGGTACCCGATGTTGCGACAAGTCCTGTCGCATCGGGTTCGGAGGGGTCCATGGCTGTGGAGGAGTCGCCGACGACGGCAGGTTCGGCGGAGGTTTCGAATGGGGAGGTGGTGAGCTGGTCGCAGCGTGTGGCGCGTGGGGAGTATGCGGTGGTGGTATCGGAGGCCGAGGCCCGGGGGATCGACGGAGTGCTCGGGGCGGCGTCGATGGCGGACGTGGGGGCCTTGGCGGACGCTGCGCGTTTCGTGGGAAAGGGGTCGTTGGCGACGCGGTGTCTGCACACCCTGCGGTCGCGATTCCCCGGGACGGCGCGTGCGGCGTCGGCGGCGTTCGTATTGGGGCGGACAGCGGAGGATGCGGGGAGCTCGTCCACTGCGCTGGGCTGGTATGACACCTATCTGGCGGAAGCTCCGGGGGGGCCGTTGGCTCCCGAGGCTCTGGGGCGCAGGATGCTGGCGCTTCGGAGGATGGGGAACACGGGGGCAGCGCGTCAGGCGGCCGAAGTGTACCTGAGGCGATTCCCCAACGGTCCGTACTCCGGTGTGGCGAGGGAGATGACGACACCGTGAGTCGGTTTTCGTTCCGGTTCGCGATGCCCGCGGTCATCGTGTTGGCTGCAGCGGAAGCTGTGTCGGCTGCGCCGCGGGTGGCGATCGTGCGCGACCCGGAGCCCACAGCGGAGCGCGAGGCGTTCGAGAACCAGCTTCGATCGGAGTTGGCGGCAGCCGGATTCGAGGTCGTCACGGTGAGAGAGTCGGCGGACTCTCCGGAAGCCCTCGAGACGATTGCCAGCCGCGAAGGAAGCGTCGCCGCGATTCGCCTGGATCGGCCCGCGGGGAGCGTGTCAGCGCGCCTGTGGGTGACCGAGCGCGTGACGGGGAAGACGTTGTTGCGCACCGTACGTCCGGAGGCGGTCTCTCCGGAGGCGCCGGGCATCATCGCGCTGCGCGCAGTGGAGCTTCTTCGAGCCAGCCTGCTGGAGCTGAACGAAGCTCACCCGCCCCGCGGTTCGGTGCCGGCGCCGGCGAGCGTGCGTTCCTGGGTCGCCCCCGCTGCGCCCGCACCCGCGGCGCGTCGGCCCGCGGGGAAGGAGCCCGCGTCGTGGTCGATCTACATCGGCCCCACCCTGCTCGGTTCCCCGGGCGGAATCCCGGCGAGCTTCGCTCCCTCCGTGGCGTTCGGATGGAGGCCGGCTCCTCACTGGAGCAGCGAGCTTCGCTGGGGCGGTCCTTTCGTGGCTACCCCGAGCACATCGTCTGGCAGCGCCACCATCGACCAGCAGTTCCTGACCTGGCGCGTCCGGTTCGACTTCCTCGATCCGAAGGCCCTCGTGGGGCCGTTCGCGGTGGCAGGGCTGGGGGGGCACCACATGAGCGTCTACGGGAGCGCGAGCGAACCTTATCGGGGCCGGAGCGCATCGGGCTACGGGCTGCTGGCGATGGCCGGCGGTGGGGCACGCGTCGCGGTCACCGCCGCGCTGTTCCTGACCGCGGAGTGCGCCGTCGCGATCGCGGCTCGGCGTTCCGTCATCCGATTTGCCGACACGGATCCGATCACCACGGGGCGCCCCTGGGTGCTCACGTCCCTGGGGGTGGAGTATGAGTGGTGAATCGCCCATGATCCAAGCGCGGACGGCGATGTGGGTTTCCGCACGGATGCTCCTGTGGGTCGCTGTCGCGGCGGCGTCCGGGTGCGCCGATCGGTCCATGGTTGCGGTGGAGAGGATTCCGGTGGACGCCGACGCGTCGTCAGATGCTGGGGCGTGTGTTCCGGCGT
The DNA here is from genome assembly GCA_022703255.1 of Myxococcota bacterium. GTDB lineage: Bacteria > Myxococcota_A > Polyangia > Polyangiales > Polyangiaceae > JACRCQ01. The sequence goes on from JAKLDZ010000041.1 coordinate 8,865, forward strand.
GCGGTGCGGGGTACACGTGCTGCGGGGGCAGTTGCGTGAGCACCCTGTCGGACGTGACGCACTGCGGAGCGTGCGGGGCCGCATGCTCGATCGGCGGGGTGTGCGTGCAGGGCGTGTGTGCATGTCCGTCGGGGCTCCGCGACTGCGGCGGGGAGTGCGTGGACGTGGTATCTGCGCCGACCCACTGCGGGAGTTGCGACACGGCGTGCGGTGCGGGCGAGGTGTGCAACGGGGGGCGATGCGCCAGCGGCTGCTCAGCAGGGCTGTCGAGCTGCTACGGCGCGTGTGTGGATCTCTTTTCGGATGCGCAGCACTGCGGGACATGTTCGACCGTGTGCAGCGGCAAGCCGTGCGTTCGGGGAGTCTGCACGTGCTCGCCGGGGTTCACGGACTGCGGCGGAGATTGTGTGAGGACCGAGAACGACCCGCTGCACTGCGGAGCGTGCAACCTCGCCTGTGCGCCGGGCCTGGTGTGTGCGCTGGGAAGCTGCCTTGCGTCGTGTCCGGCCGGGACCGTCGATTGCGGAGGGGCGTGCGTGGATCCAGCGACGGATCCCGAGCATTGCGGAGAGTGCGGCGCCGTCTGCCCGCAGCCGGGGGCATGCACCCAGGGCGCGTGCTCGTGCGCCGCGGGCATGACCGCGTGCGACGGCCAGTGTGTGAGGCTCGCGTCGGACCCCATGCACTGCGGCGCGTGCTCGGTGGCATGTCCGGGCGGGACCGTCTGCGGCAATGGCGCGTGCGTCGGAGCCTGCCCGTTGGGGAGCCAAGCGTGTGCGGGCGCGTGCGTGGACACCCGTGTCGATCCCCGCAACTGCGGCGGGTGCGGGATCGCTTGCGTCCTCGGGGCGGACTGCGTGGATGCAGCGTGCACCTGCCCGCAAGGCAAGACCGATTGCGCGGGGGTCTGCGTCGAGCTCGCTACCAGCTCCACGCACTGCGGCGAATGCGACAAGGCATGTCCGGCGGGCGCCCTGTGCGCCTCGGGGCAGTGCGTGGAGTCGTGTGCTGCTGGATTGACCAACTGCGCGGGTGGCTGCGTGGACCTGCAGACGAGCCCATTCCACTGCGGCGCCTGCTCGGTTCAATGCGACGTGGGGGCGAACTGCTCGGGTGGCGTCTGCGCCTGCCCGAGCGGGTTTGCCTCCTGCTCCGGCGTGTGTACGGATGTCACGAGCGACGGAGCCAACTGCGGGAGCTGCGGGGTCGTCTGCCCCTCGGGGCGGGACTGCGTGCTGTCCACGTGTCAGTGCGTTCCACCCCTCACGGACTGCTCCGGGGTCTGTGTCGATTTCGGCTCGGATCCGTCGAACTGCGGCGCGTGCTTCGCGTCCTGCTCGCCGGCTCAAGTGTGCACGTCCGGGGAGTGCGTCTCCGCCTGCCCCCCACCCAAGACGAACTGCGGAGGCACCTGCGTGGACACGCTCAGCGATTCCGCGAACTGCGGTTCCTGCGGCGGAACGTGCCCCGTCGGTCGCGCCTGCCTCTCGGGGCAGTGCGCCTGCTCCCCTCCTGCGGTGGAATGTGGGGGGCAGTGCGTGGACTTGTCGTCCAGCCAGGGCAACTGTGGAGCGTGCGGCACCCTGTGCACCGGCGGTGCAACCTGTCAGAACGGATCGTGCGTCTGCGCCCAGGGGCTGACCTGGTGCGCGGGAAAGTGCGTGAACATCAAGGTCGATGCGGCCAACTGCGGCGCCTGTGGTGCAGCCTGTCCGAGCCCGGGGCACTGCTCGAACGGCACTTGCCACTGACCTTGGCCCGGGGTGTCCGTCCGGGAGAATCCTGAGCCGTGCGGCGGGGGAGGGCACACTGGCATTCCGGCGCGTAGTTGCGTGGCTCGCGGTGCGGATCGCGGGTCCCAGTCCATTCGCACACCGGAGGACGACATGATTCGTTTGCGGCATGGCTTGCTGATCACAGCGTGCGTGATCGGGTTCGTCAGCGTGGGAGCGTGCGGGTCCGACGAGGTGTTCTTGCCGAACACACCCGGTATCTCGGACGCGTCGCCGGACGGGGATGCCGCGGAGGCGGGCGATGCCTGGGGGAAACCCGATTCCAGCGTCGGCGATGCCACGGCGGAGGGGGGCTGTGCCGCGGGCTCCACGCTCTGCTCCGGGGTGTGCGTGAACCTCACGTCGGACGAGGCGAACTGCGGGGCGTGCGGGAAGGCATGCGGGGCGGAGATGGCGTGCCTGCTCGGCAAGTGTGTGTGTCCGGCAGGCGAGTTCGCCTGCGGTGAGGAGTGCGTGGATCTCGGCTCGAACCCCGAACACTGCGGGAGCTGCGCGACCGCGTGCCCCACGGGCCTGGTGTGCAACCTGGGCGCATGCAGCCAGAGCTGCAGCGCGGGGCTCACGAACTGCTCCGGGGCGTGCGTGGACTTGTCCTCGAGCCAGGAAGACTGCGGGGTTTGCGGCAACGAGTGCACGGGTGAGACCCTGTGTGTGGCGGGGCTTTGCCAATGCTCGCCGGGCCAGACCTCGTGTTCCGGCACCTGCGTTTCCCTCTCATCGGACCCGAGCCATTGCGGCACTTGCGACACCGCATGCGACCCCGGGGTGGTGTGCTCCTCGGGGATCTGCGCATCGGGTTGCGGCGCCGGCTACACGGACTGCGACGGTGCCTGCGTATCGCTCGCCACCGATCCCGCGAACTGCGGTGCGTGCGGAACATCGTGTCCCTCCGATGCCGCTTGCGTCGCCGGCTCGTGCCAGTGCCCGTCGGGCGAGATGCTCTGCAACGGCGCATGCGTCGCCGTCCAGTCGGACCCGCTCAACTGCGGCGGTTGCGGGGTGACCTGCGTCGGCGACCAGGTGTGCAGCTCGGGCAACTGTCAGGGACACTGCAGCGGCAACCTGACCGAGTGCGGCGGGGCGTGCGTGGAGCTCGCGACCGACGAGCAGAACTGTGGGAGCTGCGGGATCGAGTGTACGGGCGGGACGGTTTGCACGCTCGGGGCGTGCGTTTGCCCGGCGTCCACCACCAACTGCTCGGGCACGTGTGTGAACCTGCAGACCAGCGTGACCAACTGCGGGGCATGCGCGACCGCGTGTCCGGCGGGTCAGCTCTGCATCGACGGCGCCTGCAGCACCGGCTGCGCGGCACCCGACGTGCTGTGCCTGGGAGACTGCGTCGATGTCACGACCGACGCGCTGAACTGCGGCGGATGCGGAATCGCCTGCACCGGAGGGTCGAGCTGCGTCAGCGGCGTCTGTACCTGTCCTCAGGGACAGACCCTGTGCAATGGCGTCTGCGTGAACCTGCAGTCGAGCTCCTCGAACTGCGGGGCGTGCGGCACGAGCTGCACCGGGGGCACGGTGTGCACGGACGGGAGCTGCAAGTGTCCGGTGGGGACGACGCTATGCGCGGGGAAGTGCGTGAACCTGGCGGCCGATGCCCAGAACTGCGGCTCGTGCGGTGTGGTGTGCACGGCGGGGCAGGTGTGCAGCCTTGGGGCGTGCATCGGGGGGTGTCCCACGGGTGAGACAGCGTGCAACGGGGTCTGCGTGAACCTGGCGACGGACGAGCTGAACTGCGGAGCGTGTGGGACGGCGTGCGCGGTGACGCAGCAGTGCACCGGAGGCACCTGCACCTGCATGCAGGGGCTGACGGCGTGTGACGGAGTGTGCGTGAACCTGCAGACGAGTCCGTTGAACTGCGGGGCGTGCGGAACGGTCTGCACTGGAGGCGCGACGTGCAGCGGCGGCCAGTGCGGCTGCTCGGGCACGCTCGAGTACTGCTCGGGAGTGTGCGTCTCGGTCAAGTCGGACGACAAGAACTGCGGGAGCTGCGGCTACGTCTGCCCGGCTGGCACGCACTGCACCAACGGCTCCTGCCACTGAGCCTCCGCGCCAATTCCCACAACATCAAGTGCACCCTGCGGAGATGACGACGCGGGAATGTCGCAGGCGCGCCCCTCGGATGCATGAGGGTCTTCTGCGGGGGGACGGTCCGATCGTGGAGCTCTTGGGTGGGAATCGAAAGAGAAGAGAGTGGAGCCGGCGCGGAGGGAGGGTGCTCGCGCCGGCCCCGTAAGGACCCAGGGACTATCCGCAGGTGCCGTCGGACAGGCAGCGTTGGCCGGGCGCGCACAGCTTGCCGCTGCAAGTGCAGAGCCCGGCGCCGCAGGTTCCGGCCGAGCCGGCATTGCACGACGATGCCGAGGTGCAGGCGCAGCCGCCGGCAGCGCATCCGAATCCCGGAGGACAGGCGTGGCCGCAAGCACCGCAGTTGGATGCGTCGGTCTGCAGATCGCGGCATCCGGCCGGGGTCTGGCAGCAGGTCATCCCGACTCCGCAGCTCGTGTTGCCGTTGCACGCGCACACCGAGCTGTTGCCTGCCTTCGCGCACGCTTCGCCCGAACGGCAGACATCCGTCCCGCAAGTGCACAGTCCGGAGGTCACGTCGCACGTGCCCGCCGCACCGGCCGCGGAGCACACACCGTTCGTCGCGCACCCGCACTGGTTCTTCGGTCGCTGACCGCCGTCGCACACCAGGCCGCTTCCGCTGCCTTGGAGCGAGCAGTTGTTCAGGCAGGAGCCGCACGTCTTGTCCGCGGAGGACACGTCGAGCTCGCAGCCGTTGTCGAGATTCGGAGCGGCGGGCATGGTGCAGTTGCCCCAGCCGAGCTGGCAGGTGGAGTTGCAGACGCCAGCGGCGCAGCTCTGCGATGCGACGTGGGAGGCGCTGCACGCGCGGTTGCACGCTCCGCAGTTGAAGACGTCCGTCGCGGTGTTGGACTCGCAGCCGTCGGTGGCGATGAGGTTGCAGTCGCCGAATCCCGCGGTGCACGAAGCCACTGCGCAGGAGCCGCCGCTGCACGCGGCGAGGGCGTTGGGAAGCGAGCAGGTGGTGTTGCACGCTCCGCAGTTGGCGACGTCGGTATCGGTGTTCACCTCGCAACCATCGGCGACCACGGTGTTGCAGTTTTCCCAGGAACCGGTGCAGGAGGCGATGGTGCAGACGCTGTTGACGCATGCCGAGGTGGCGTTGGGCAGACTGCAGGTCAGGCCGCAGGAGCCGCAGTTCGACTCGTCGGTCTTCAAGTCGACACACTCACCGTTGCAGAGCGTGAGCCCGGCGGCGCAGGTGTCCGAGCAGGTTCCGTTGCTGCAGAACAACCCCGGTCCGCACTTGGTGCCGCAAGTTCCGCAGTTGTCCTTGTCGCTGAGCAGGTTCACCTCGCAGCCTGTCGAGGCGACCTTGTCGCAGTCCGCGTAGTTGGGATCGCACGCCAGCACGGCGCACGCACCCGCCAGGCAGGTTTCCGACGCATTGGCCAGGGCGCAGACGCTGCCGCAGCTTCCGCAGTTGGTCACGCTGGTGGCGAGATTCACCTCGCAGCCGTCGGCCGGGTTCCCGTTGCAGTCTGCGAAGCCCTGGCTGCACGAGGCGATGGCGCAGGCGCCGCTGGAGCACTTGGCCGTCGCGTTCGCCAGGTTGCAGACCGTGCCGCAGGCGCCGCAGTTCTGCGTGTTGTTCAGGATGTTGATCTCGCACCCGTCGGCTGCGATGCCGTTGCAGTTGTCGAACCCGGGCTTGCACGCCAGGATGGCGCAGCTTCCGGCCGAGCAGGTCGAGGTCGCGTTGGGGAGATCGCAGACGCTCCCGCACGTTCCGCAGTTCGCCTCGTCGGTCAGCAACGACGTCTCGCAGCCGTCGGAGGCGGTCTTGTTGCAGTCGCCGTAGCCGGCACTGCACGAAGCGATGGCGCAGAGCCCGGTAAGGCACGCGGGGGTCGCCTGCGGGAGGCTGCAGACCAGCCCGCATGCGCCGCAGTTGGACACGTCGGACTGGATGTTCGCTTCGCAACCGTCGGAGGCGATCCCGTTGCAGTTGACGAAGCCGGCATCGCAGGCAGCGATGGTGCACTGTCCCGACGAGCAGGACTCGGTGGCGTTGGGGAGACTGCAGACCGTGCCGCAGGCGCCGCAGTTCGAAGGGTCGGAGGCGAGGGACACGCAGGCCCCGCTGCACTCGGTGGTGCCCGCGGGACAAGCCAGGGCACAAGCCCCGCCGGTGCACACCTTGCCGGCATCGCACACCGCTCCGCATGCTCCGCAGTTGTCCGGATCCGTCAAGGTGCTGACTTCGCATCCGTCGGACGCCGTCTTGTTGCAGTCCGCGAAGCCCGCGGTGCAGCCGCTGACCGTGCACTGCGAGTCAGCGCATCCGGCCGTCGCGTTGGCCAGGCTGCAGACCTTTGCGCAGCCTCCGCAGTTGTTCGGATCCGTTGCCAGGGAGACCTCGCAGCCGTCCACCGCGTCGATGTTGCAGTCCGCGAATCCGCCAGTGCACGCCGCGATCGCGCAGGTGCCGGTCGTGCACTGGGCCGTGGCGTTGGCCGGTGCACACACGTTGCCGCAGCCGCCGCAGTTCGCCACGTCGGACAGCAGCGCGATCTCGCACCCGTCCGCGGCCGAAACGTTGCAGTCCGCATACCCCTGGTTGCAGCCGCCGATGGCGCAAATGCCGGCGTCGCAGGACGGAAGGGCGTTGGCGGGAGCGCAGACCGAGCCGCAGGCCCCGCAGTTGAACGGGTCGGCCGCGATCTCCACCTCGCAACCGTCCACGAGGACTCCGTTGCAGTCCGCCCATCCGATGGCACAGGAGGCGATCCCGCAGGTGCTCGCAGCGCACTGCGCCACGGCGTGGGGGGGGGCGCAGACCTGGCCGCAGGCGCCGCAGTTGGCGGTATCGTTGGCGACGTTGACCTCGCAGCCGTCGGAGGCGATCGTATTGCAGTCGAGCCAACCGGAGAGGCAGGACGCGACGGTGCACTGGGAGCTGACGCAGGCGGCGACGCCGTTGGCGGCCGAGCACACGGTGGCGCAACCGCCGCAGTGCGCCGGGTCGGAGGTCAGATCCACGCAGGAGCCGTTGCACTCGCTCAGGCCGCCGGTGCAGCTTGCCGCGCACACCCCGCTGCTGCACACCTGGCCTGCGAGGCAAGCGGTGGCACAGGTCCCGCAGTGAAGAGGATCGGCCTGGGCATTGACCTCACAGCCGTCCGAGGACTGGGCGTTGCAGTCGAGATACCCGGTGTCGCACGCGGCGATGGCGCAGAGTCCCGCAGCGCACGAAGCGCCCGCGTTGGGCAGGTTGCACACGAGCCCGCAGGCTCCGCAGTTGCTGGGGTCCTGAGCGGTCGCGATCTCGCACCCGTCGGATGCCGTCGTGTTGCAGTCGGCGAACCCGGTACTGCAGGCCGCAACCGAGCAGCTTCCCGAGGTGCACGACGCGGTAGCGTTGGGCAACGCGCATGCGTTTCCACAGGTCCCGCAATTCTGGGGATTCGTATCCAGCGACACGCAGGCGCCCGAGCAGTCGGTGAGGTTCGGACCGCAGCTCGAAGCGCAGGCGCCCGACAGACACACCTGCCCGGACAGACATGCTGCGTCGCACCCTCCGCAGTGGGCCGGGTTCGACTGGAGATCGACGCAGTCCGAGCCGCAGAGAGTCTGCCCCGATGGGCATCCGGCGACATCGGGCGCGACGTCCGGGGCCACGTCGGGCGCGACGTCCGGGGCCACGTCGGGAGCGACATCGGGAGCCGCATCGGGCTTCGCCTCCGCGGCAACGTCCTGTGCGGAGTCCGTCATCGCGTCACCGACGGAGCCGCCTGCTCCATCTGTCTTGGCGTCGGTTGCGGTGGCGTCGGGGATTCCCGGCGACTCGGTGGTGGTGTCGTCCCCCTCGCAGCCGATCGTCCCGCCGAAGGTCAGCAGAACGATCGCGGCGATGGCGACGTTGAATGGGGCGGACCGGATCCTGGTGCGCATGGCGAGCTCCTCCTCCAAAGGCCTTGGGTACAACGCTCCCTATTCCCCAACGGGGCGGGTGCAGTCGGAATGACGGGCGTCGCGCCGTCTCCCGGGACGGGAGCGTTCGTCTTGGCTTCAGTGTTGCCGAGACGATGGCGCGGTTCAGAAATCGGCAAGGGGCGGGGCGGGTCCGGCGGTGGCGGCCGGTGGGCTCCGGTCGCCGGCCGTGCTAGGACCGAGCAACCGCGCACACGTTCTTGCCGCTCCCTTTCCGCGCGGGCGCAGTGCAGCGGAGCGGCGCACGGAGTGAACCATGTCCCGAATCCTCCTGACCTTGCTCGCGACCAGCGTGATCGGCACGGCGGTAATCGCCGGCTGCTCTTCCGACGACACTTCTCCCGCGGAGCAGGCGGGTGGAGCCGGCGGCTCCGACCAGGATGCTTCGCAGCAGGGCGGTGGGGCCGGCGCGCAGCAGACCGGCGGCGGCGCGGGCTCCGCGGGCGCGTCGGGTGCCGAGGCGGGGGGGCCGTGCGAGCCGAACCCCTGCGACACGAGCGAGAACCAGGCAGCGCATCGCACGCAGTGCAAGGAGTCCACGACGGAGCCTTCCGGCCACGTTTGCGTGTGCTCCACCGGATTCCACGACGACGACGGCCTGTGCTGCTCGTCGAACGGGAGCAACGTGGGCGGGGCGTGCAAGTGCAACGCGGACTACGTCGATGCGAAGCAGGACGGGGTGTGCGTGGCGGCCTGCACGGAGAACACGATCGAGGGGTTGTCGGGCTGGTGCGCGGACGGCACGGTGTGCGTGCAGGGCAAGTGCGTGACCGACGCCTGCATCGGGGTAGCGTGTCCGAAGGACGCGGAGTGCGTGCAGAAGAACGGCGTGGGGTTCTGCGAGTGCGCGGACGGGCTCCACATGAGCAACGGGATCTGCTGCAAGGAGCACGCGTCGAACGTGGCGGGGGCGTGCCAGTGCGATGGGGGGTATCACGACAGCGCGGGCGCGTGCGTGGCTGACGCGGGGAACAAGTGTGTGGGGGTGAATCCCTGCAAGGAGCTGCACAAGAACGTGTGTGTGTCGGATACCACGGCGGCGGGGTATCACTGCGAGTGCAACGAGAACTACGTGCCAGCCCAGGGGGGCACCGGCTGCACCCTCGAGACGCTGAGTGATTGCGGGGCGGGATTCGCGTGCGAGAACAACTACTGCGTACCGGTCAACGGGATCGAGGAGCAGTGTGTGACCGACGCGGACTGCCACGAGTTCGATCCGACGGCGAAGACCACGTGCAATCCTGCGGCCGCGGGCGGGATCTGCCTCGGCTGTCAGGCGAACTCGGACTGCCCGGGCAACACCCAGTGCACGTCGTACAACACCTGCGCACTGCTCTGCGACACCGACAGCGATTGCCCCTACGGCGTTTGCCACAGCTCGGGCTATTGCGTGCAGAACAAGTGCACGTCGAACGACGACTGCTATCCAGGCACGATCTGCAACAACGAGTCGAACGATCCGAGCGGCGGCATGTGCCAGCGGCCCCGCTGCACCACCACGGCGTGCGGCTCGTCGAACCCCAACGGGACCTGTCCCAACGCGGGCGAGTCGTGCATCAACGGCGAGTGCGTGTCGGGCTGCAGCCCGAACCCGTGTGTGGAGATCAACAAGACCCAGTGTACGCTTTCGGGCGGCAAGCCGACCTGCTCCTGCGTTGCCGGGACGTCCCTCGACTCCAACGGCAAGTGCGCGCCGGACAAGGTCGCGCAGTGCCCGACGTCGTTCGTGTGCGAGGGCGGGCGGTGCGTGGACGATTCGGTGACCGGGTTCCAGTGCGGGACGGCGTCGGATTGCGGCGTTCCGATGAACTGCTCCAACGCCCTGCCGGCGGGGACGTGCTACGGCTGCCAGGCGGGATTCGCCTGTCCCACGGGGGCGACGTGTGTGAGCGACTACTGCATGCGGCCCTGCACGGGTGCATCGGACTGCGCCACGGGGATGGTCTGCTACTCGGGGTACTGCGGCAAGAAGGACTGCATGAGCCCGTCGGACTGCCCAGCCAACTACACCTGCGGCACGAGCGGCCGCTGCGAGCGACTCCCCTGCCAGTGATTCCGCTGTTCAGGAATCCAGCACTCCACGTACACGGTCCGACAGCGCCTGTAGCGTGAACGGCTTCTGCAGGAACGCCGTGCCCTGGGCCAGGGCGCCGTGCCCTTCGATGACGTCGCTGGCGTACCCCGACATGTAGATCACCTTCAGGCCCGGGATCAGTGCCTGCAGCTTCGCGTACAGATCCTTGCCCGTGACCTCGGGCATCACCACATCGGTCAGCAGCAGGTCGACCCTCTCGCCTTGCGTGCGGGCAATGGCGAGGGACTCGTCGATCGAGGAGGCGGACAGGACGCGATAGCCGAGTCGCTCGAGGAGCGCGACGGTGGTGTGCCGGACGGCGGGGTCGTCTTCGGCGACGAGGATCGTTTCGCGGCCAGCGTGGACCTTGGGTTCCGAGGGGGTGGCCGGGGCGATCGGGGGAGTGGTGGAGCTGGCCGGGAGCAGGACTTCGAAGGTGGAGCCTTGGCCGATGACGGTTTGCACGCGGATGTCGCCGCCGTGCTGGCGGACGATTCCGTAGACGGTGGCGAGGCCGAGGCCGGTGCCTTTGCCCTTCTCCTTGGTGGTGAAGAACGGCTCGAAGATGCGCTGCTGGGTGATGGGGTCCATGCCGCAGCCGGTGTCGCTGACGGAGAGCGCGACGTAGGTGCCCGGGGGGATGGGGGCAGCGGCAAGGGAGTCGCTCGCGTCGACGAGGACCGTGCTCGTTCGCACGGTGAGCGTGCCTTCGCGCGGCATGGCGTCCTGCGAATTGAGGGCCAGGTTGAGCAGGACCTGCTCGATCTGTCCGCGGTCGGCCAGCACGCGTCGGCTCGCGGAGCGAAGGTCGAGCACGATGCGGACGTTCTCGCGCAGGGTTCTGCGCAGCAGCGATTCGAAGCTCGCCACGACCTCGTCGACGTCGAGCGACTTCATGTCGAGGGTCTGCTTGCGGCCGAAGGCCATGAGCTGGCGGACCAGGTCGCGGGCGCGCTTGGTGGCCTTGACCATGTCCTCGATGCCCGAGCGGTGCAGGGGATTCAGGGTGCGGTCGAGGAGCAGCAGGTCGGCGTTGCCCAGGATGGGCGTGAGCATGTTGTTCAGATCGTGGGCCACGCCGCCGGCGAGCAGACCGATGGCCTCGAGCTTCTGGGACTGGCGGAGCTGCTCCTCGAGGGCGAGGTGGGCCTGCTCGGCGCGCTTGCGCTCGGAGATGTCCCGGATCACGGCGAGGAAACCGGCTGGTTCGCCGAGGTCATCGCGAAGGAGGCTGGTGCTGAACTCCGCCGGGAACACGCTGCCGTCCTTGCGCTTGACCCGGACCTCCATCCCGACGGAGACGTTGCCTCCAATCAGGTCTTGAACCGTGTCGCGCATCTTCGCGAGATCGGGCTCGAGCACGAGGTTGGCGGAGTTGATTCCGAGGCGGCGCATCTGGTCGACGTCGTCGAATCCGAACAGGTCGGTGAAGCGCGGGTTGATCTCGACGAACCAGCCCTGCAGGTCGCTGATGGCGATCGCGTCGGGGGAGGTTTTCACGACGCCGCGGTATCGCTCCTCGCTCAGGGCGAGGGCATCGAGCATGGCGCGACGGCTGGAGACATCCTCGACGATTCCGAGGATCGAATCGATTTCGCCCCGGCCGTTTCTCAGCAGGGTTGCGGTGAGGGACACCCAGTACACGGTGCCGTCGCACTTCCTGGAGCGAAGCACGGCGTCGTGAATGCTTCCGTACTCGAGCAGTTGACGCAGGAGCCTTTGTCGATCGGCGGGGTCGGCGTACAGATCGGTGGCCGACGTGGTGAGGAACTCTTCGCGGGAGCGAGCGCCGCGCATCCGGACGACATGCTCATTGGCTTCGAGGAAGGTGCCGTCGGGGAGCGATCGGAAGACACCGACGGGCAGGGTGTCGAGCAGGGCGTGGTAGCGGGATTCGAGGGAGCCGGGGGAGGGGGCATCCGCTGTGCGAGGGGTGCACGAGGTCTCGGTCCGGGCGCCTGGCGCCGTGTCTGTCGAGACTGGTTCGTGCGTGTCCCCCATGGAGCCCTCGCGTTGGAGGGGAGCTAGCGTAGCACGGTCGGGCCGAGCGTGGAGAGGGTGCGGAGTGGCAGCCCTGGTGCAGAGACTGGGGGGCAGAATCCATGCGGCTTGCCTACGCACCGGGGACCTCCTCGCGCAGTGGCGAGGTCCGCTTGAGCCGTCCCATGGCGAGCAGGACGGAGCGGTACATGACAGGGAGGACGACGAGGGTGAGCAGGGCCGCGGAGAGAGTACCGCCGACGATGACGACGGCGATGGGGCGTTGGGTTTCGGCGCCCATGGCATGGGAGAAGGCGGCGGGAACGAGTCCGAGGGCGGCGAGCGCAGCCGTCATCAGAATCGGGCGCAGGCGGTCCGTCGCCCCCTGCACAATCGCGTCGTCGAGCAGCATCCCCGAACGCCTCCGCTCCTCGATGGCCGACAGGATCAGCACGCCGTTGAGCGAGGCCTGACCGATGAGCGCGATGAATCCCACGGCGGCGGCCACGGAGAAGGGCATGTCGAAGAGCCGGAGGCCGACGGCTCCTCCGATGAGGGCAAAGGGGACATTGAGCAGGACGACGAGGGCGAGGGTGAGGGAACGGAATGCCTGGTAGAGGAGCACGAGGATCACGACGACTGCGACGGGAACGACGAGCTGGAGGCGCTTCATGGCGCGCTCCTTGGACTCGAACTCACCGCCCCACTCGACCGACATGCCCGGCTTCAGGGGAACCTTCCTGGCGAGAGTGGAGCGGGCCTCGTCCACGAAGCTCCCCAGGTCGCGCCCGCGGACGTTCATTCGTACTCCGACGTATCGCTGACCGTTCTCGCGATTGATCGACGCGCGACCGTAGGAGACCTGGACGTCGGCGACGGTGGTCAGCGGCACCAGGGCGCCGGAGGGAGTCGGGATGCGGAGTGCCGACACCTTCTCGAGGGTGTCGCGGGAGGCTTCGGGAAAACGGAGCACGATGTCGAAGGACCGGTCCGCCTCCCAGAGATCGCCGACCGTGCGGCCTCCGAGGGCGGTGGACATGACCCCTTGGACATCCTCCATGGTGAGCCCGAATCGACCGAGCTCGCCGCGTTTGGGGAGGATTTGGATCTGGGGGACCTCGCCGCTCTTGACGATGCCGAGGTCGGCGACGCCGTAGACGCCGGCCAGGGCTGCCTTGCTGGCCTCGGCGGTAGCCTGCAGGTCCTTCAGATCGTTGGCGTAGATCTTCAGCGCAATCTGACCGAACTGGCCCGAGATGTTCTCGTTGACGTTGTCGCGGATGGGCTGGGAGAAGTTGACGTCGAGGCCGGGAATCGCAGCGAGAGCCGCGCGCATTTTCGCGATGAGGGCGCCGAGGTTCGGCGTGTCGCGGGGCCACTCTTCGGCGGGACGCAGCTTCACGAAGAACTCGAGGTTGTTCGAGAGCGTGGGATCGGTGCCGTCTTCGGGGCGTCCGAGCTGGCTCATGCGCGACTCGACCTGAGGGAAGCGGTCGATGATGGCGCCGACGGTGGGGGCGAGCCTTCGGCCTTCGGTGAGCGACGCGTTGGAGGGGAGGGTGAAGGTGAGGTACAGCGCGCCCTCGTTCAGCTCCGGGAGAAACTCGCTGCCGCGCGTCATCAGGATGCGCGTGGCGCCGGCGAGGGCGAGGACCGCGACGCCGATGGCAATCAGGCCGAGGAGGGCAACGAAGGGGTAGAGTACCCAGCGCATGTCAGGGGCGGGAAGCGGATAAAAGTCCCGCATTATACGAGGCGGGGCGTTTTGAC
>JAKLDZ010000410.1 GCA_022703255.1 Myxococcota bacterium
TGCGAGCTGCCGTTCGCCTTCGAGGTCGGCCATCCCTACACGATGCGGATGTGGCGGCTCGACGCGGACAGCGAGGGGGTGTGGTGGGGCGCCTGGCTGATCGACGAGGTGACGAAGGTCGAGACGCAGATTGGCAGCATCCGCGCGCCGTCGGGAGCCGGGGACATCACGGTCGCCGACACGTTCGACGAGTACTGGGGGACCGCTGTGCCGTGCGACGCGGTGCCGTATTCATCGGGCCGCGTGTCCGCGCCCAAGCTCAACGGCGGCGCCGCGGTGGCCACGGCGTCGAGCAGCTCGGTGGGTGCGTGCTCGGGCGGCAAGGTGACGGCCCTGACGGGCGGGCAGGTCCGGCTCGAGCTCGGGGCCCCGCCGGGCGATCCCGATGGGGGGCAGGACGCCGGGCCGGACGTTGTGTCGGATGCCGAAGCGATTGACTCCGCGGCCGATGTCGCGTGGGACGCGGAGCACGACGCGGCCGATGTCGCGTGGGACGCGGAGCACGACGCGGCCGATGTCGCGTGGGACGCGGAGCAGGACGCGACCCCGGCCGGCGCCGGGGCTTCCTGGCCCGACGAAGACGGGGGATGCGGCTGCCGGGTGCAGGGCAGGCCCGAGTCGCGCCCGGCTCTCGAGACGTTCGCGGCGTTGCTGGGCGCATTCATCCTGCGCCGCGTCCGGAGGCGCAGGGGCGCCTCGGAGTCGCCACGCTCATGACGAGGCCGACCTGCAGGAGCCCGGCTCGCTGCCGTGCGCTAAGCTCCGCGCAGCCGTGATGGTCCATCGACTCCTTCGCCCCGTTCGAGCCGCGCTCTGCGTTTCGCTCGGCTGCGCCCATGCCTCCGCGGTGATCGTCGGCTGCGGCGGAGAGGATGCGACGGAATCCGCCTCTCTTGACGCCGACTCGGCGCAGGACGCGGCGACGGAGTCGGGAGCCGAGACCGCGACGGACGGTGCGGACGCGTAGACCGATCCCGCTCCGGCAGACGCACCCGCTGACGGGGGCGAGAGCGACACCGCGCTCGACACGGTCGTGGCAGACAGCGCGCCCGATCAGGCGGACGACGCGCAGGACGCCGGTCCGTACGCCCCGCCATCGAAGCTCGTGTGTCCGGGCGCCTGCGAGAGCCACACGACGACCGCGCCCGCGGGCGGTTCGGAGCTGAAGGAGGCGTCGGGGATCGTGGCGTCGCTTCGCGACGACGGCGTGCTGTGGCTTCACAACGACTCGGGAGACATGGCGAGGCTCTTCGTGGTGTCGCAGGGCGGGGCGATGCTCGGGCGTTTCAACGCGGGGCAGGGCGTGGCGGACCTCGGCCAGGTTGCCTCGACGCAGGCGGCGCTCGGGCCCTTCGACGAGATCCAGGGGGAAGCGGTCGCCTACGACGCCACCGGAGAAGGGCTGTGGACCATCTCGGAGGCGGCCACGCTGGGGTTCGCGCAGCCCCTGCACCACTACGATTGCAGCGCTCCGGGGGATGCACCGTAGCCCGCGCGGCGCCCCTTGACTTCCCCTCGTTGGTCAAGTCCCATGCCGCCCCCGATCTCCCCTTTGCTTCAGGAGGCAACACAATGCGTTCACGAACCACGATCCTCACGGCCAGGCTGGCTCCCGCGCTGCTTGCGGCCGTTGCGTTGACGGCATGCGGAAGCGACAGCGGCAGCACGAGCAACCCCGGCACGCCGGGCTGCGTTTCGACGGCGGAGACGTGCGACGGCGAGGACAACGACTGCGACGGCGTCGCGGACTCGACGGACGGCAAGACGCTGTCACGGCCGTGCGATGCAGGGGGAGGCAAGGAGGGCGTGCAGAGCTGCCTTGCGGGTCAGTGGGGGCAGTGCGTGACGGACTGCGTTGCTACTGCGGAGACGTGCGACGGCAAGGACAACGACTGCGACGGAAAGGCCGACTCCACAGGGGGCAAGGCGCTCACGGAGAAGTGCGACGCCAATGGCAAGCTCGGCACCAAGACGTGCGTGGGCGGAACCTGGGGAGAGTGCGTCTCGGACTGCCAGGCGACGACCGAGACCTGCAACAACAAGGACGACGACTGCGACGGCAAGATCGACTCGACGGACGGCAAGGCCATTGTCGAGGTGTGCGACGCAGGCGGGGGCAAGGTGGGCAAGAAGACGTGCACGGCGGGGACGTGGGGGACCTGCGTGGCGGACTGCACGCCGGCAGCCGAGACGTGCAACAACAAGGACGACGACTGCGACGGCAAGGTCGATGTGGATGCGCAGGACAAGGCGCTGACGCAGGTGTGCGATCCGGGCAACGGCAAGGTCGGGACGCAGACGTGCGAGAGCGGCGCATGGGGCAAGTGCATGTGCAACGACCCCGAGGTCGAGACGTGCAACGGCAAGGACGACGACTGCGACGGCAAGGTCGACGAGGACGAGACGGGCGTGGGAATGACGCGCTCGTGCGACACGGCGTGCGGGCCGGGGACCGAGGTGTGCTCGGGCGGCAAGTGGATGAACTGCAATGCGACGGTGCCGACGACGGAGATCTGCAACGGAGTCGATGACGACTGCAATGGAAAGACGGACGACGGATTCGACTGCGCGAAGGGCGAGACGGCGTCGTGCGGCACGGATGTGGGCGAGTGCGCGCTCGGTACGCGCGTATGCGACGGGACGTGCAAGTGGGGGCAGTGCCTGGGCGGGGTCGTGCCGGCGACGGAGGCGTGCGACGGCGTGAAGGACGAGGACTGTGACGGGACGGTGGACAACGGGTGTTCGTGCACGAACGGCGCCACGAAGGATTGCTGTGGGGGCACGAAGATCACGTGCACGGGCGGGGCGTGGCCGGCGTGTCCGACGCCGCCGGTGGAGACGTGCAACAACAAGGACGACAACTGCAACGGGCTGGTGGACGACGGGCTGCCGACGGACCCGTACATGCTGGACGAGGACGTATCGCTGGTGGACGACTGCGCGCACGGGCGGATCATCACGAGCACGATCACGGAGAACGGCGGGGAGTACTCGTTGACGGGGCATTTGTACCGCAAGGATCTGGCGGCGGACCGCGACTTCTTCGAGTTCCAGACGGCGGAGATCAGCGACTGGCTGTGCATCCTGAATCCCGACTACAATGAGTGCTACACGTTGAAGGTGTCGCTGCAGGAGCCTGCGGGGACGGACTACCAGATGTGCCTGTACGTGCTCGACGTACCGGGCTCGGGCTACACGTGCGCGGCGCCGATGAAGAAGATCTGCACGACGGGGACGTCGAACCAGATCAACTACGCGATCGCGAGCGGCTGCGGGTACGAGGACGGATACCGCTACTTCGTGGAGGTCTTCCCGGCGGCGGGCTCGACGAAGAGCTGCGCGCCGTACACGCTCAAGATCGACTTCACGGGCAGCGGGCCGCAGGAAGCGACCTGCCCGTAGACCTCCCTGTTCCACGACATCCATCGTTTCTCTGAACCGCCCGTTCCGGCTTCGACACCGCCCTGGCCTCGCCGCCGCGGGTGTGCAAACCTGACCCGGCGTGAAGTTCGGACGCACCCTTCCCCTGTTGCTGCTGCTGTCGATGCCGGCGGTTGCGTGCGTTCGCCTTCCAGCCCCCGCTCCGCAGCGCATCGCGGCCCCTGCCCTGCCCCCCCCCCAGGTGCCCGTCGCGGCTGCCTCCTCCGCCATGCCCGCTGCCTCGACCCCCCCACCGATGGCCGACGCGGTCTCCTGCTATCCGATCCCGGGACGTCCACCCCCGCCGGGCTGTCCGGTGCTCGGCGAGGATCACGAGGACGACGAGGTCGATGCGGAGCACACGATCGACGACGACGTGGAGTCGGAGCAGGAGGCGGCGCTGCCCACCGCGGGGGAGCATCCGCTGGCGCGCGTCACCGACGCGGAGGTTGCGCGCAGGGTGCGCAAGAACCCCGCGGAGCTGGGGCCGATGTCGATCGGCTACCCGAACCAGGGGCGTCTGTTCAACGGCGTGCGGATGCCATCGGGACCGCACTGGCAGGTGGTGGATCCGTCGCACGCGTGGGGCACGCAGGAGACGGTCGATGCGCTCACGCACGCCATCGAGAAGGTGAACCAGGCGTTTGCGGACACGCCGCGGGTGGTGATCGGACACATCAGCGCGAAGCAGGGCGGGAGGCTGGCGCCGCATGTGAGCCACCAGGCTGGGCGCGACGTGGACGTGGGCTACTACCACGACGAGGAGCTGCGTTGGTTTGCGCGAGCGGGGGCGCAGAACCTGGATCGGGCGCGGACGTGGGAGCTGGTGAAGACGCTGGCGCGGGAGACGCGGGTGGATCTGATCCTGATCGATCGTTCGCTCCAGAAGCTGCTGCGCGAATGGGCGAAGGAGCACGGCGAGCCGGAGGAGCTGCTGCGGGAGATGTTCGAGGGGGGAGCGGGCAAGCGGGCGATCGTGCTGCACGCGCGGGGGCACGCGGACCACATTCACGTGCGTTTTTTCAACCCGATTGCGCAGGAGACGGGGCGTCGGGCGGGCCCGGTCTTGCTCAAGATGGGATTGCTGAAAGCGCCGCAGAAGGCGCCGCCGGCCGTGGCCACGACGATGATCGTGCACCGCGTGGTGCGAGGGGAGACCCTCGGGATGATCGCGAGGAAGTACGGGGTGACGGTGCAGCAGATACGCGCTGCAAACGGCCTGTTTTCCGATCGCGTGAAGCCGAAGCAGGAGCTGCGGATCCCCAAGGCGGTGACCTCGGCGCCGACGCCCCCCGCGCGGGCACCGGGCAAGGCCAAGGCGCCGGCCCGCAGCGCATCGCCGACGCCTCGGGGACGCAGACCGTCATAGACCGGGCAGGCCGGGGCTCTTGCGCCGCGAGCGACGCGCCCTCGCGCGCAGCAGGGCAGCCGCGGCAACCGCCCAGGTCCATGGGGCGACGGGGGAAGAACGCGCCGCGCGACATCCGCAGCCGGAGTCGTCGTCGCTGCTCGCGGAAGCCGCGCCGCCGAAAGCCCCTGCCCCCGCGATTCCACTCCCCCCGGAGGATGCGTCGGCCCCCGCATCGGGTGCACCACTGCCCCCCTCGCCTGCGCCCGCGGAGCCAGCACTGCCACCTTCGCCCGCGGAGCCCGCGCTGCCTCCGCCCCCGGAATCGGACACACCGGCGTCGATACCGCAGGTCTCCACCGGTCCCATGGACGGGTCGGGCAGCTCGACGTAGGAGGGATACTCGGCGGAGTGGTGAATCTTGACGTGAACGGGCTGCGGGACGGAGCTTTGCCCATAGCGGGTGCCGTCGTTGGGATTGGGGAAGAACCGAGGCGTGTTCGAGGAGGTGACGGACAGGCGGATGCGGTGTCCCTTGTTGAAGACGATGGAAGTGCTCCAGAGGTCCACGACGGCCTCGACGATCTGGCCGGGGACCATGGGGACTTCGGAGGCGAAGCCGCCGCGGGCCGCGAGGCGCAGGGCGCCGTCGAGCACCAGCATCGAGCGTTGATCCGGGTAGACGTCGGTGAGGCGCACGTGCAGGTCGGTGTCCGGGGTGTCGATGGAGACGAAGAGGTGGGCGCGGATTCGTCCTGTGACCTCGACGGGCTGGGAGAGGAGCG
>JAKLDZ010000411.1 GCA_022703255.1 Myxococcota bacterium
GGGACGGCGACGGCGACGGGGGCGGGGGCGGGGAGCAAGGTCAGCGGCGAAGCTGGACCCGATCCCGATCCCGATCCCGAGCCCGGTCCCGGTCCCGGTCCCGATCCGGCCACGAGGCCGAGGTCGGGCGAGACGCTGGCCGATGGCGACGCGTGGCTGCTGCGGTCGCTCGGCGAGGGGACCGGGCGGGCCGACATCACCGCGCTGATGTAGCGCTGCGGATCGTAGAGCCAGTCGGCCGTCATCCGGGCATGCTCGACGACCGGCGACGCGCGGATCACGAGCAGCAGGCCGACGACGACGAGCAGGGATGCGACGAGGGAAGCGGCGATGACGAGGCCGAGGCTGCGGGCAGTGACGGGTTGAGACGACGCGGAGGACAGGTCGCCGACGGAGGGGTGCGAGACGCTGGAGGACTGGTAGCGTCTCGAGACGCTGGAGGGGTCGAGCTGGGCAGCAGGGCCCTGCGGGGAGGGGAGGCCTGTGTCCACCGCAGATGTGTCGTGAGACGAAAGATCCGGGCGACCGGTGGCGAGGCTCTCCATCTCGGTCACGATGCGACTGCGTTCCTGCAGCGACTCGTTGGCGGCACGGGAGACGAACTCGCCGACTTCGCGGGGGGTCGCCGGGGGGGCCGCACGCTCGAGAGCCATCGACATCTCGGCCGCGGTCTTCCAGCGGTTCTCCGGATCCATGGACAGACCGCGCATGACGATGGACTCGAACGCCGGCGGGATGGTGGGCACGACGCTCCGCGGGCTCGGGTACTCCGTCTGAAGCACCTGCGTCACGATCTGACCGTCGTTGGTGCCGTCGAACAACCTGCGGCCCGTGAGCATCTCCCACAGCACCGCCGACGCAGCGAAGACGTCGGTCCGTCGATCGATCGTGGTGCCGCGCAACTGCTCCGGGGACATGTAGGGCAGCTTGCCCTTCATCATGGACCCGTGCGTCTCCTGGACGCGGCCTGCGGCTTTGGCGACGCCGAAGTCGAGGACGCGCGCCACGCCGTCGGTCCCGACCAGGATGTTCTGCGGAGAGACGTCGCGGTGCACGATCTCGAGGGGCTCGCCCAGCTCGTTGGTGGCTTCGTGGGCGGCGTGCAGGCCGGACAGGACGCCGGTGAGGATGGCGACGGTGATGCGGGTGGGGAGCTTCTCGCCGCGGTGGCGCAGGGCGCGCAGGAGCTTGGAGAGGGACTCGCCCTGCACGTAGTCCATGACGAGGAACAGCTCGCCACCGATGGCGACGACATCGAGGGTGGGGACGACGTTGGGGTGGTGGATCCGGGCGGCGAGGCGGGCTTCGTCGCAGAACATCGAGACGAACTCGGGGTCGCGAGCGAAGTGTGGGTGCAGGCGCTTGATGGCGACGGTGCGAGAGAAGCCGATGGCGCCGAGGGCGCGACCGACGAACACGGTGGCCATGCCTCCGGTGGCGATCTCACGGTGCAGCGCATAGCGACCGATGGTGCGCGCGGCCGGCGGGATCGGGGGAGGCTGATCCATCGGCGAGGGAGTGTACATCAAGGCGAGGGGGTGCGGGACAAGGCCGCGTGAGCGCGAGGTGAGCGCCGGGGGATGCAGCCCCCTGATCGCGATGCCGCACCTCGCGAGGCCCCTCATCGATCGACGTCGCAGGATTTCTGCAACACGTCACCGCACCGCGGGCGTGGCTTGGGCCTTGCTTGGGCACCCGTCAGCCCCGGCGGATCCGCGTCGGCTTGTTGGGATGCGGGTTGCTTTCTTGCACTTGGGTTCGGGTCCTGTCCGGGGCCCGATGATTCTCTCGAGCCGGATGTCGCAAGGCATCCGGCTCGTCTCGTTCGGGATGCTCCCGACGCGATCGCGCGGCCCCGATCTCAATCACCCGCGCAGCGCCGCGAGCGCCTTCTCGTAATCGGGCTCCTGACCGATCTCCGGAACCTGCTCCACGTACACGACCTGATCGCGTTCGTCGATCACGACGACGGCGCGGCTGAGCAGGCCGGCGAGGGGGCCATCGACGATGCGGGCGCCGTAGGTTTCGCCGAAGGCGATCTGGCGAAGCTCGCTGAGCATGACGACGCCGGAGATGCCCTCGGCCTCGCAGAAGCGCCCCTGGGCGAAGGGCAGGTCGCGCGACACCGTGAGCATCACGGCCCCCGGGACCTTGCCGGCCTCCTGGTTGAAGCGTCGCGCGGAGGCGGCGCACACGCCGGTGTCGAGGCTGGGGACGATGTTCAGGAGCTTGCGCTTGCCGGCGAAGTCGGAGAGGGAAACGTCGGACAGGTCGCCTCGGGTGAGACGGAAGTCGGGGGCCTTGGTCCCGGGCTTGGGGAGCTCGCCGACGGTGTGGATCGGATTGCCTTTGAGAGTGATGGTGG
Source organism: Myxococcota bacterium (assembly GCA_022703255.1). Taxonomy (GTDB): domain Bacteria; phylum Myxococcota_A; class Polyangia; order Polyangiales; family Polyangiaceae; genus JACRCQ01. The sequence goes on from JAKLDZ010000411.1 coordinate 2,366, forward strand.
CCATGGGGAGCGTCTCCTGGGTGCCGCCGTGGGAGCCGGCGAGCGGACAAAGGGTTCGGGGGTTCGCGTAGCACGCCCCGAAGTGGGCCAGAATCGGGGAGTGCGGTAGACCGAGGGGGTGTTCACCCTCGACCTCGACGACCTGCGCAGCCTGGTGATCCGCGCTCGGGGCGCGGCGCCTTCCTCCATCGCCCCGATGCCCGGCGGGGCATCGACCCGCAAGTTCTTCCGCGTGAGCTTCGCCGACGGAGCGAGCGGCGTGGCGATGTTCGTGCCCGACCTCACGCACTCCGACGAGATCGACAAGGCGGGCAAGCCGCGTCGATGGCCCTACCTCGAGGTGCGCGACGTGCTCGAGGCGAGCGGAGTCCGCGTGCCGGCGCTGATAGCCGACGGCACCGAGCGCGGCTGGACCCTCGTGGAGGACCTGGGCGACGACACGGTGGCCGAGTACCTGCGTCGTCGTCCGCACCACAAGCAGCTCGTCTACCAGACCGCCGTGCGCGATCTGGCGAAGGCGCAGAACGCGCTGGCGTCGATGCCCTCGGACTGCATCGTGCGCACGCGCGCGTTCGACTACGACCTGTTGCGCTGGGAGCTGGATCACTTCCGCGAGTGGGGGCTCGACGCGATGGGGCGTCCGATGAGCGGGGAAGGGCGGGAGCGGTTCGATCGGATCGCGGACCGTCTGGCGCAGCGCGTGGCGGATCTGCCGCGCGGGTTCGTGCATCGCGACTACCAGAGCCGGAACCTGATGGTGGTGGAGGCGGGGGAGGATCGGGTCGGGATCGGCTGGGTGGACTTCCAGGACGCGCTGATGGGGCCGATGGTCTATGATCTGGTGGCGCTGTTGAACGACAGCTACCAGGAGTTCGATCGGGGGTTCGTGGAGGCGAGGCTGGAGGAGTTCGGGCTCGAGCGCGGGCTGGCGGCGACGGAGCGCGCGGGGCTGGTGAAGCAGTTCGACCTGGTCACGGTGCAGCGCAAGCTCAAGGACGCCGGGCGGTTCGTGTTCATCGACCGGGTGAAGAAGGACGGATCGTACTTGAAGTTCGTGGAGCCGACGCTGCGCAAGGTGCGCGGGTCGCTGGAGCGGCTCGCCGGGGATGCGGACATGCGGGAGCTGCGGAGCGTTCTCGGTTACGTGCTCGACGGCTGAGCCTCGCGGCACGACACAAACTTTCGCTTGAGCAAGCGGTGGATGTCGGCTAACGAGCGCACCACGTTCGAGTCGTCATGCTGCTTGCGATCAACCCAGAGCATCCTGAACCGCGCAAGGTGCGCAGGGCCGTCGAGCTGTTGGAAGCCGGCGAGGTGATCGCCTACCCCACGGACACGGTCTACGGCCTGGGCTGCGACCTGTTCAACAAGAAGGCGATCGACCGTCTGCACCAGATCAAGCAGATGCCGGGCACCCACCAGCTCTCGTTCATCTGCCCCGACCTGGCCGACATCGCGCGCTACGCGATCGTGGACAACCAGCAGTACCGCCTGCTCAAGCGTCTGCTGCCGGGGCCCTACACGTTCATCTTCGAGGCCACACGCGAGGTCCCCAAGATCGTCCAGTCCAAGAAGAAGACCGTCGGCATCCGCGTGCCCAACCACGAGGTCGTGCAGGCGTTGGTCCGCGAGCTGGGGCGTCCGATCATCAGCACGACGGCAGCGCCATCGGGCTCGGAGCCGATGATCGATCCGTCGGAGATCGACGACGAGTTCAGGGGGCTCGCGCTGGTGCTCGATGCGGGGGCGGGCGGTTCGGAGCCGACGACTGTCGTGGATCTGACAGGTGGGCAGATCGTGGTGGTTCGCGAGGGGGCTGGGCCCATCGACGAGCTGACCTGACGCCGGTGCCTTCGCGATTTGCCGCGGGTTGGTCAGCGTGTCGACCACCGCGGTCAGTGCCGCGACCACCGCAAGATTCTGCTGCCATGACGCCGCCCGTGGCCTAACATCACTGCGAGTGATGAACCGCCACAAGGAGGATCTCGTCGTGAAGGATGCACGTCGTCTCTGCTCGTGCCTGGCCGTCGTGGCAGGCATCTGCGCAGCCGCTTCCGTCACCTTCTGGTCCGTCGGCGCCGACGCACAGATCAAGCAGCCGGGCGCTCATGGACGCTACTCGGTCGAGCTCGAGCCTCACGGGCTGCTGTTCTGGGACTCCCACGGCTGGAACTACTACAACGGGTCCAACAACGGCTTCGGTCTCGGCCTCCGCGCAACCATCCCCATCGTCGAGAACGGCTTCGTCAAGACCATCAACAACAGCGTTGGGATCGGCTTCGGTCTCGACTGGGGCCACTGGGGTGGCGACTGCTACTGGAACCGCAACGATCGTTACCGCAGCGACTGCTCGATCAACGAGTTCCACCTGCCGGTCGTGATGCAGTGGAACTTCTACATCACCAAGGCGTTCAGCGTGTTCGGCGAGCCGGGTCTGACGATCCGCCACACGAAGTGGAGCTGGCCCGACGGGCTCTGCCCCGACGGCAGGGTTGGCTGCAACTACTCGACCTCCGACACGGATCTCCAGCCTGTATTCTTTGCCGGCGGAAGAGTGGGCAACGAGAGCGTCTCCTTTACATTCCGCCTCGGCTGGCCCTATGCATCGGCTGGTTGTTCGATATTCTTCTGACCGACCCCGCTGATCGCATGGGGTCTGGCCCGGCTGCATGAACGTCTTCACTGGCACCGTCCTCCCCATCCTCGTCGCCATCTTCGGCCTCGGCTTCCTCATGGTCGTCCACGAGGCCGGCCACTTCCTCGTCGCGCGCTACTTCGGCATGCGCGTGACCACCTTCTCCATCGGCTTCGGCCCGGCCCTGTGGAAGCGAAAGCCCGAGGGGAGCCCCACCACCTACCAGATCGCGATCATCCCGTTCCTGGCCTACGTCCAGATCGCCGGGCTGAACCCCCTGGAGGAGATCGATCCCAACGACAAGACCTCCTACGCCAACGCGTCGCTGCACGCCCGCATCCTCACCATCTTCGCCGGCCCCCTCGCCAACTACCTCGTGGCCTCGGTCCTGTTCTTCGGAGCGTTCATGATCGGCGGTCGCCCGGGCGAGCTGACCACCAACGTGCTGGTGATGCCGGGAGGGCCTGCCGCGGCCGCGGGGCTGCAGGACGGCGACAAGATCATCGAAGTGGGAGGCGAAGCGATC
>JAKLDZ010000412.1 GCA_022703255.1 Myxococcota bacterium
ATCCGCATCCTGACCGCCGGCCCGATCGTCAAAATCGAGCTGGTCGACCAGCAGAAACAGACCTTGTACGTGCATTTGTCGCACCACCAGTTCGCGGCCGATCCGGTCAAGGCGCGCGAGTACCTCGAGCAGGTCTGCACGTTGCGCATGAACCTGGGCGGCAAGGCCTGCGTCCGAATCGCTTCGTACTACGAACGAGGCAAGGGCGTCGCCAAGGACCCCGCCAAGGTGCTCGAGTACTACAAGAAGGCCTGCGTCGATTGCGGCCTCATGTCGTCGTGCGACGCCTACGGCAAGATGCTCGAGAAGGCCGGCGACAAGGACGGCGCGAAGGCGATGTACGGCGACTTCTGCTCGCGCATGAAGGACGATCGTCTCTGCGCCGAATACCGCCGCCTTGGCGGTGTCCTGCCGGCCGACTACCGGACGTTCCCCCGCCGCCGCGAAGACTGAGCTTCGTCATCGGCACCTCGCTGCTCGAGCGGGGAGCTCCGCCCGAATCGTTCCGGCCCGGCAAGGCCGAGAATCCCCAGGATGCGCAGGGTAGCGCGTGCACACGAGTCCGTTCGCGTGCGGACAGCGGTCGCGCGGAAGCCGCTTCGCGCGGCGCCTGCGTGCCGATGGTCGATGTCCGTACACGGAGCGGTGGTGGCCCCGGATCTGTTCGTACACCGACAGAAGCCGTGTGATCGACGCGTCGTCTGGCATGCTGCCCTGCTACTCTTCGACCGACATGACGCCTACGTGCCGCTCCGTCTTCTCCACGCTGCTCCTCGGGTGTCTCACCGGGACCGGTGCGTGCTCGACTCCCGACGACGCTGCGGACAACGAGTGGGGCCAGGGCCACGCCGGTCACGGCACCGATGACTCGGTGTCGGATGCATCCGTCGAAGCCTGGCTCGCCGACGCCCAGTCTCCCGATGCGACGGATGTCGAAGCCGGGAAGCCGGCCGAACCTGAGAGCCGTCTCGGTCCAATCGGCCTTGCGGCGCTGACGCCGGAGGCGTTTGCGCGCCTTGCCCACCTGCGCACCGACGAGCACGCTCATCGCGACTCGAGCTTCGACCGCGAGGGCCAGAATCGGGACTACGCCCTGTCGTCCAACTTCCTGTACGTCGACGACAAGGGCGATCAGGTCTACGTCGATCAACGAGGCCCCGGATGCCTCTACCGCATCTGGATGACGCAGCCGTTCAACGGCGGAATCGGCTTCGGCGACCACCAGACGATCCAGATGTACTTCGACGACGAGCCCGTGCCGCGCGTCTCGATGAAGCTCTCCGAGCTCTTCTCAGGGTCGCATCCTCCCTTCGTCGCGCCCCTGGTGGGCGACGAGTCGATCTCCAGCGGCGGCTTCTTCAGCCTCGTCCCCATGCCGTTCGCCAAGGCCCTTCGCATCACCGTCAGCAATCCCGACGACTTCTTCTACTACCAGTTCGACACCCACCGCTTCGATCCTTCCGTATCGGTGTCCACCTGGACCGGCAGCGAAGACGTGTCCGCGGCGCGCGCGTTCCTTTCGGCGGCTGGTTCGGACCCGAAGCCCCCTGCTCCTCGCACGTCCGCAACGGGGACCCTGACGGTCCCCGCGGGGAGCTCCGCGCTGCTGCTCGACACCAGCGGCCCGGGCGAAATCGCCTCGATCCATGTCGGCGTCGCCGGGGTGTTTCCGGTGCGTCAGACGCCCTTCGCGGACGACGGTCGCGCGTTCGGCGCCGGCGGCTCGATGTCGTTCACGGTGAAGCTCGATTCCAAGAACGAAGGCGCCGTCCTGCAGCGTCGCCTCGACTTCGGGATACCCGACCAGCGGGTGCGCGTGTTGATCGACGGACAGCTCGCGGGCACCTGGTCGGACCGCGGAACGGCCCCGCAGTTCCGCGACAACTTCTTCCCGATTCCCGCGGCTCTCACCGCGGGCAAGAGCCAGATCGCGGTGAGGCTCGAGTTCCAGAGCAGTGCGATCGACTGGAATGCGTTCTACTTCTGGGTGTTCAGCAGGGCTCGCGGGGCCGACCTCCTCACGGATACGCTCGATGTCGGCGACACCGCGTCCGAGGCGGCCCACGCATTCGCCATCGCCGGCGAGACGTTCTCCGGCGAACGCGCGAGCGTCTATCCGTCGTCGGAGGAGCTCGCGGCTCCCCTGCGGAACCTCTGGATCCGCATGACCTGGGACGGCGCCGACGCGCCTTCGGTCGAGGCCCCGCTCGGGTCTTTCTTCGCCAGCGGCGATCTCGGCCCCGGCTTCGTGCAGGGGCTCGCCGCGGGGCTGCACCCCGACGGCATCTTCTACGCCTATTGGCCGATGCCCTACGAGAAGCACGCCAGGATCGAGCTGTTCAACAAGGGCACGGCCGACGTCGCGGACGTCTTCTTCGACGTGCGGCACGCTCCGCACGCAGGCTCCTTCGAGAACGTCGGGTACTTCCACAGCAGCCATCACGCCGAGCGCCCGAGCTCACCCGACAAGCTCCTCATGTTCCTCGACACGCCGGGGGCGGGACACGTCGTCGGCCTCGTGCAGACCGTGACGGGGCCTCTGCATCGAGGACAGCTCGAGGGGGACACCCGCGCGATGCTGGATGGCCGGCGAACCCCTGCCCTGTACGGCACGGGGACGGAGGACGAGTACTCGGGCGGCTTCTACTTCGAGCACGGCAACTTCAGCCTGCCGACCCACGGGGCGCCCAACCACTACGTTCATCCCAACGACGACGCGACGTCCATGTACCGCTTCTTCCTGCCGGACGTGCTGCCGTTCAGGGATGGTGCGCGGATCACCGCGGAGCACGGTCCGCTCAACGACGTCTCCGTCGATGCGGAGATGCTCGCGCTCTACTACGCCAGGCCTGCGCCGAGGCTCGTCCTGACGGACACGCTCCGAATCGGCGACGACGGGAGCGAGGGCGCGCACTCCTACGTGGTCACGAACGGTGTGTTCCAAGGCAAGGTCTCGTCGTCTTTCGAGGGAGACGACGAGAAGACCCAGCTCGAGTTCGCTGCGCGATCCCATCAGGGAGAGAGTCGTTTCGTGCTCGCGGTGGATCCGGACAACAGGGGAGTGGTGCTGCGGCGTGTCTTCGAGCAGAAGCAGGGGCGGCAGGCTGCGGAGCTCTTCGTGGAGGGTCAGCCCGTCGGAAGATGGCACGCGCCGGGCAGCAACCCCCACCACGCCCTGCGCGAGGACGAGGCCCTCGTCCCGGCAGCGACCACCGCGGCGAAGTCGAAGATCGAGGTGCGCGTCGTCTGGGCGAAAGACAGCGTCGCCTTCAGTGAGATCGAGTACCGCGCCTACTCGCGGAGGTATTGAACATGGAACGACCTTTCGGGCGTCGGCTGTTGGGGTTCGCTCTGCTGGCCTGCTTCGTTGGCGCGTGCAGCTCCGACGACGATGCACAACCGTGGAAGTCCGCGCAAGATGCGTCGGCGGAAGACACCGCTGACGGCGCTCCGGATGCCCAAGCGGACGCGGCGGTTTTGCCGGACGGCGATTCCGCGACCGAGGCGGGTGCGCAGGACGCGAGCACGGAGGTCGACGCTTCGCCTCCGGTGGACCCGCGGGCCGCCCCGATGCACGAGCGAGCCGACAGGGCGGCCGAGACGCTGATGCTTCGGTTCTGGCCCGAGCTTCGCGACGCGACGAACGACCACTATTGGACCTACGCACACGATTGGGATGTCGTCCTCGACGTCATGGAGAGGCGTGGGCCTTCTGCGTTCGCCGGGACCGCGCGCATGTTCTTCGACGTGCAGGACGCGCGCGGGTGGTTCCGGGACTACTACGACGACGAGAACTGGATGACGCTCACGCTGATCCGGGCGTGGGATCTGACGTCGGACCCGCGGTATCTCGACAAGGCCAGGGAGATCTTCGAGGACGTCATGTCGGCGTGGGACACGACGTGTTGCGGCGCGAACAAGGGGGGAATCTGGTGGCGGAAGGCCCACGACACGAAAGTCACGGCCATCAATGCCGGAGCTGTCGTCAGCGCATCGCGACTGTACGAGCGCACGCACGAACAGAAGTACCTGGCATTCGCGTCGACCGCCTACGAGCACTGGTCCACGTACATGGTCGATCCGGCGACGGGACACGTGTACGACGGCATTGCCGCGACGGGGGAGATCAACACGACCTGGAAGTTCACCTACAACGAGGGGCTGATGGTCGGGGCCGCGGTCGCGCTCGCGAAAGCGTCCGGGGATCCGGCCCCCCTGGCCCTCGCGCACAAGATCGGGGCCTTCATGCTCTCCCAGGAGGTTGCCGCGGTCCCGCTCGGCACGATTCTCACGGAAGGACCGTGCGGCAAGCCGGGGGGCGACGACGGAGAGATGTTCAAGGGCATCGCGGCGCGCTACCTCGGGGAGCTGTTCCTCGCAGATCCCACGCACGACGAGTACAGGGAGCTTCTCGTGCGGAGCGCCGATGCGGCCTGGACCTATGCGCGTGATCCGGACACCGGGTTGTTCTCCTGCGACTGGGCAGGGCCCTACAACCCGAACACGAACAGCTCCAACTCCATGTCCTCGGCGGCCATCGCGATCGCCGCGGCCGCGCGCGTCCTCGGGCCTGCCTCGCAACGCGATCCCCTCGTCGTGCAGCTCGAGGAATGCGAGCTCCGGGGTGTCGGCATCGAGGCGACGCACCAGGGGTTCACGGGGTGGGGATACGTGGCGGGCTGGGGCAACGAGGGGCAGTCGGTGGAATGCGTGGTGTTCGCTCCGAAGGCCGGAGACTACGCGGCGAGCCTCCGATACGCCACCGGCGACGCGGCCCGGCGCACGGTCTCCGTCAACGGCAAGAGCACCGCGCTCACGTTTCCTCCTACCGGGGGCTACGAAACCTACGGCACGGTCTCCACGAGCTTCCCACTCGCAGAAGGGGAAAACACGGTTCGGATCTCGTTCGAGCCCGGCGACTCCAGCTACCTCAACCTGGATTCGGTCGGCCTCTCGCCGTGAGATCGTCGGCTTGTCGGTCACGGCGCAAGTGGAGTCAGACGGGTGGGCCGTTCGTGGACGGCCCATCGGTCGGGGAGCGAGGAGGCGCCCTGTGAGCCTCGCTACCGGCTACTTGACGCCTCTCGGGGTCACGGCCCAGTTCGGGTACTTGGCGTAATCGGGCTTGACCGTGCGCTGCTCGAACGCGTCCCAAGCCTGCTTGGCATTGGGGATGCCCGACTCTGCCGCGACCGCCATTGCCGGCTGCATGTTCGACGGGTACCCGGCGGGCGAGTCCGAGTAGCCGGTCATCTCGCCTTCCTCGAGCTGCAGCGCCGCAGCCATCTCCGGGCCGCCGCACGGGAGCTTGGCGATCGCAGGATCGACGCTCTGCTCGAAGACTTTCGCGAAGCTCTCATAGACAGGGCTGGAGGCGTCATCACGGACATTCATCGAATAGGCCGCAGCCTGGATTCTGCAGAAGCCCGGATCGGTCATCCGACCCACGGGAAACTTCGCTTTGAACTGCAGCAGGGGAAGCGCCTGGTC
>JAKLDZ010000413.1 GCA_022703255.1 Myxococcota bacterium
TAGCTCCCTTCGCAGGTGCGGCCAGTGGCGGATCGGCTCGAGGGGATCGCCCGGAGGGCCGGTGTCCGATGCCCAGCGCTTGGCGAGCTCCGCCTGGCAGCAAGGGACTACAGCCATGACCGGGACGTTCAGCGCGAGCCCAAGAGCAATGGCATCGTCGGTGGCCGTGTCGCACGCGTGCAGTGACACCAGCAGATGGACCGGCGGGTCTCCCGTGGGGGCGCCGAAGGCCCGGCTCCACACCGACGGCACGTCGAGCGCATCGATCGACGAAGTCTCGAACCGCAGCATGTCGTCGATACGCAGCCTCCACGCGCGATCGCGGCAGGCCTCGATGAGCCGGGCGTTGCGATCGACGCCGAGGATGCGCGCGGGTCGCTGGATTCGGCTGCGGAACCCCTCCGCGATCGTGAGCGTGAGGTACGAGTTGCCGCACGCCAGATCGAGCACGCGCACCTCGTCGTGGAGCTTGGCCTGGTCGGTCAACGGCGGCTCGATGACCAGGTACATGTGGCAGATCTGTTGGTACTTGCGCACGGACTCGGGCGACATGGAGGCGTCGCGCTGCAACAGGTCCATCGAGCGCAGCAGGGGTCCGTGAGAGACGGGAGGGAAGGCGAGGCACTTGTCGCCGAAGAGCCCGAGGGTTCGCTCCGGCGTCCAGAATCGCCGGGCTCTCTGCTCGAAGTCCTCGAACCACTTCTCGCGCATGGGGCGCGCAGCCTAGCACGCGGGCAGCGTTCGGGCCGCGACCGGGTTGCTGGCCGCGCGGGGTCCCGTGGTACCCTGCGCCCATGTTCCGAAGAACCCTCGCACTCAGCCTGCTGATGCTCCCGATCGCCTGCGGCTCGTCGGATGACGGGGAAGACGGCGTCAGCCCCCAGCCGGAGACAGACTCGGGCGTGGGCGGGGAGGCGGGCGAGAGCGGTGCTGGTGGCGCCGCAGGGGCCGATGCGGGTGTGTCGGGCCAGGCAGGATCATCGGGCTCTTCGGGCGGCTCGTCGCAAGGCGGCGGCGGAAGCGGCGGAGCCGCGGGCGGATCCGCCGGTGCGGGCGGCGGTGTGTGCGATCCGTTCACCACCGTGGGCCGCACCTGGAGCCTGCAGGAGATCGACTACATCGGCGGCGCCCCGATCTACCCGGATCTGGAGCTGGGAGCCGACGGTCACCCGCGCGTGGTGTTCACCAAGGGGAGCAAGACCGAGCGATGGGCTGCGGTCTCGCGTCACGACGGCACCCACTGGAGTGAGCCGGAAGCCGTCGAGACGATCGCCAATCGGTATCTTGGCAAGCGGCCATCGCTGGCAGTGCAGTCCGACGGAACCGAGCATGTGTTGGCGTACGACGAGGACGAGGGGAGGCCGCGTTACGCGAACAAGAGCGTGGGGGGAGCGTGGGAGGTCTCGGAGATTTACGCCCAGGCGGGGGACGCCGGGGATCACAGTTGTCTGTTCGTGGACACGAAGGACAAGCTGCACGCGACATTCCTGGAGTACGGATCGTATCGGTTGATCTACGGGACCCCGACGGGGGGTACGTGGAGCTGGGGAGCGATCGAGACGCAGGCGGGGCCGGTGAAGGGGTCATCGACGAGCCTGTTCGTGGATGGCAACGGTCAGCGGCACGTGGCGTACTACACGGGGACACCGGAGGAGCACCTGCACGTGGCGCGGTCGGTGACGACCGGGTGGGAGGACGAAGAGGTGGACACGCAGGCCGGTTCCGGGCACTACCCGAGCCTGACGGTAGACGCGCAGGGCACGGAGTGGATTGCGTATCTTCTCTGGCCCGCGGAGGTGTCGGAGGTGCGGGTGGCGTCGAAAGGGGCCGCGGGGTGGAGCGTGCGCACGGTGGATCCGGGACTCGGGATCACGTACACGACGGGCATCGGGCTGCTGCCTTGCGGGGGAGTGGGGATTGCATATGCGCGCAACGAGGGGACAGGCACGCAGGGGTTGTGGTTCGCGTACCTGAGGCCGGGAGACGCGGAGTTCACGAAGGTGAGCGTGGATGCGACGTCATACGTGAGCGGAATCGACCTTGCGGTGGACGCCTCGGGGCGGGTGCACCTCGTGTATCTCGACGAGACGAGCTACGTGCTGAAGTACGCGGTGCTGCAGTAGTCGCGGGGAGCCCTCCGCGCGGGTTGCTTCTCGCGTCGAATGCGCCACAATTCCGATCATGGTGGGGAGCGATCTGACTCGCGGAGTTCGGAGCATCGCGTGGGTCGCATGCATCCTGTCGTTGGGCGCGCTGGGGTGTTCGGCGAGCGCGGTGGGGCCCGTGCTGATGATGCCTGGACGGTCGCCCACGCAAGCGATGATGGCGGCCATGACGTGGACGGGCGATCCGCCGCCAGCGGTGGCGATGTGCATGGAAGGGGAGCCGGGGTGCATCGAGACCGGATGGGGGCCCGGGTGGGATAGGGACCGGAGTCGGGAAGGAAGGATGCTGGGGCACTGGGCGACCGGGCGGAGCGCGTCACGCGCCGCAACGGAACGCAGCTCGCGCACGGGGGCCGCCTTCGCCGGGCCGTGCCGGTTGTACTGGGAGAGCGATCTCGACCTGGGCACCGCCCCTTTGGGCGATTGCCGATCGGGCGTGGAGCGTGCCACCGACGGCCGTTGAAGAGAGTCGTCCGGCAGGGCATGCTGTCGGCTCATGCAGAGCGAGACGAATGCCGATCAGACCTGGACGCCGACCACGGTGAGGGTGGGAGCGGCACTTCCCGACGCGGGTCAGGATTCGGCGCGCATCGCATCTGCGGCGTTGCGCGTGAGGCTGGAGGCATTCTGCAGGGCGCTGCAGGAGGTGACGGGGCTGCGGGTGATCGCCAGGACGTGGCCCGACTACGCGACGCTGCTGAGCGCGGTCAAGGACGGGGAGGTGGACATCGCGTGGCTGCCTCCGCGCCCTGCGGTGCAGGCGATGACGCGCGGCTGGGCGCGTCCGCTGGTGCTCCCCGTCAGAGGGCAGTCGTCGATGTTCTGGGCCGCGCTCTACGCGCGCAAGGACAGCTCGATCCGCACGCTGGCCGATCTTTCGGGCAAGCGGGTTGCCTGGGTGGATCCGCACAGCGCCGCCGGATACAAGGCGATCCGCGCGTGGCTGCGCAGCCGCGGAGTCGATCCGGATCGCACCTTCTCGCGGGAGGGATTCGGCGGGAGCCATCACGGCGTGGTGGCGATGGTGATGGCGGGGAAGGCCGACGTAGGCGCGGGCTATGCGCACCTCGACGAGACCGGGGCGGTGAAGTCGGCCGCGTGGGGAGCGGCGCCGATGCACGTGATCGGGCTTGCCGGTCCGATCCCCTCCGACGTGCTCGCGGCAGCGACCGCGCTGCCCGAACGGATCGCCGGGAGGATTCAGCAGGAGCTGACCGGCGAGGTGGAGCATGCGCTGCGGGGCGCCGCCCTCGCCCTGTTCGAGGCCGACCGTTTCGAGGCTGCAACGTTGGAGGATCTGGAGCCGCTGCGCAAGCTGCTCTCGGAGGACTGACCTACTCGCACGCAGCCTTGCACTGCGTCTCGGCGCACCCCATCGCCGCGTCGTACAGCGTCTTGCCCTCGGGGTACTCCGTCCCGCATTCCGACACGCATGCGTCGATCTGCTCCTTGCCCGCGTCTTCCTCCAGAAGCGCACACCCCAGCATGCAGTTCACGTACAGGTCGTCGCACGACTCGGCATCGAAGCAGGCGTTGAGCTCGACGCAGCACTTCTCTTCGGCGCACGCGTTGCACGCCGGCTTGGACGACGAATAGACACCGCTGAGCTTGCACGCGCCCGTGTCCGGGGCGGCGTCCTCGGTGACTGCGGCATCCGGGGCGGCATCCTCGGTGATCGCAGTCTCCGCGGCGGCGTCGGCGCCAGGCGTCGCGTCGGTCGATTCGGTGTCGTCGCTGGAGCAGGCAACGAGTGCAAGGGCGGCAGCGGCGAGGAGGCAGCAGGTTCGGATCATGGGCGCGGATACTACGCGTCGGCGGCGAGACGGAAAAGGGGCGATCTCACGCTGGATCGCCGCCGTTCGCTTCGGGCACGAAGGTGATGAGCTCGGCTCCCTCCTGCACGACGTCGCCGACCGCGCACCGGACCTCCTCCACGACACCATCGGACGGAGCGTAGACGCTGTGCTCCATCTTCATCGCCTCCATGACGAAGAGGGGGGTTCCACGGCGCACGCGGGTGCCGGCGGTCACGGGCAGCGCGATGACCCGGCCGGGCATCGGCGCTCCGATGTGTCCCGTGGCCCCGTCGGTCGCCTCGCCATGATCGTGCGGATCCTGCACCACGACCTTGTGGGTGCCCTTGGAGGTCATCACCACCAGCTCGGCTCCGCGCTGCACGACCGTTGCGCTCCCCCGTCGCCCGCCGATGTCCGCGATCAAGTCCCCGGACTCGTCGAACTCTCCGCGCACCTCCACCTCTCCGCCGGGAAGCTGCAGCGCGTAGCGCTCTCCGTACGTGATCCGAACCACGTCCTCGCGGCCGTTCCAGCGCATCGTCAGCACGTCGTGGCCCGCGTGGTTCAACCGCCAGCCCGTTGTCTTCGCCCAAGGACTCCAGGCGTCCGGCCCACGACCTCCCGCGGCCGCGCGACGTTCCCGATCGAGCAGCACATACAGCGCTGCGAGCGCGACGACGGTGTCGTCGTCGGTGGATGCGGGAGGAAGCAGCGCGGCGCGATGGCGGTCGATGAAGCCGGTGTCCACGAGACCCTTGCCGAAGGCGGGATGCGAAGCGACGGCGGAGAGGAAGTCGCGATTGGAGGTGGGGCCCACGAGTCGCACTTCGGCCAGGGCCTGTGCGAGGCGGCGCACCGCGGCAGCGCGCTCCGAACCCCACACCACGATCTTCGCGATCAGCGGATCGTAGTGCACGGTGACGTCGTCGCCCTGGTCCACGCCGGCGTCCACACGCACGTGCACGCTCTCCTGCGGCAGACGCAGGAACTCCACGCGTCCCGAGGAGGGCAGGAAACCGGCCGCAGGGTCTTCCGCGTAGAGCCGCGCCTCGATCGCATGGCCGCGCAGCGTGAGCTCGTCCTGCGTGAGAGGAAGGCGCTCCCCCGCGGCAACGCGGAGCTGCCACTCGACCAGGTCCTGGTCGGTCACCAGCTCGGTGACGGGGTGCTCGACCTGCAGGCGCGTGTTCATCTCGAGGAAGAAGAAGGAGCCGTCGGGATCGACGATGAACTCCACGGTGCCTGCGCCGACGTAGCCGACGGCCTGGGCGGCAGCGACGGCCGCATCGCCGAGCTGCGAGCGCAGGGACTGGGACAGGTGAGGTGCGGGCGACTCTTCGATCACCTTCTGGTGGCGACGCTGGATCGAGCAATCGCGTTCGAACAGGTGCACGACGTTGCCGTGGGAATCTCCGAAGACCTGGATTTCGACGTGACGCGGCCGTTCGACGTACTTTTCGACGAGGAGGCGATCGTCGGCGAACGCGGCCCTGGCTTCGCGACGGGCGCAGGCGAGGGCCTCGT
>JAKLDZ010000414.1 GCA_022703255.1 Myxococcota bacterium
GTGCCCATAGTCCACGAGGGTCGCTCTGTCGACCGCCGACGAGGCTCCGGCCCCATCCGTGACTTCGCCCGACTCGGGTCCGCCTTCCGGCAGCCGCCAATCGTGTCGTGATACGAACGGTCAGCCGGAGCGTGCCTGCTCCACCCGATGCAGGACCTCGAGCAGCTCCGCGTGAATCGCGCCGTTCGTCGCCACCACGTTGCCGGTCCGCACGTCGGCTGGGCCGCCGTCGAACCCGCTCAGCGTGCCGCCCGCGCAGAGCACCGCGGTCGCTCCCGCAGCCAGATCCCACGGCTTGAGCTTGCGCTCCCAGTAGCCGTCGTAGGTGCCGTCGGCTACGAGGCACAGGTCCAGCGCGGCCGATCCGCAGCGGCGGATCCCCTGGGCGACGAGCTTGACGGCGACGAAGGCGTCGAAGTTGTTCTGCAGCGTAGTGCGACGGTCGTAGGGGAAGCCGGTGGCGAGCAGCGCGTCGTTCAGGGTGGGCGCAGCGCTCACGCGGCACGGCTCGCCGTTGCGCAAGGCGGGGCCCGCCTCGGAAGCCGACCAGGACAGGCCGAGGGAGGGCGCGACCACCGCGCCGGCGACGGGACGTCCCTGCAGCAGCAAGCCGATCGACACGCACCAGAACGGGTGTCCGTGCGCGTAGTTCGTCGTGCCGTCGATGGGGTCGGCGTACCAGACGAGGTCCCGCGAGGCTCTCCGCCCTGCTCCTCGGCGACGATGGACAGTCCCGGGGTGAGCGAGGCGATGCGCGCACGGATGTGCTCTTCGGTGCGGGTGTCGAAGTCGGTGACGAGGTCGATATCGCCCTTGTGGACGATGGACTTGGGCTTGCGGAAGCCTTGTGCGGCGATCTGGCCGGCGCTGGACGCCACCTCGAGGGCCACGGCGGCGAGGCGAGCCGCCTCCGCGGGCGTCATCGGCCGAGCGCCTCGAGCAACTGGCCGTGGATGCCGCCGAAGGCGCCGTTGGAGAGCAAGGCGACCACGTCTCCGCTTCCAGCCTCGCGCGCTACCAGCGAGACGATGTCGCCGACGTCGGTCGCCGCATGAGCCGGCTTGCCGCTGCTCGCGAGCTCCGCCGCGAGCTTGTCGACGTCGAGCCGCTGATCCGCGGGGATGTTGGAGCGACCGAGGGGAGCGAGGATGACGCGATCGGCTGCGCCGAAAGCGTGAGCGTAGGCCTGCTGGTGCATGGCGCGGCAGGCGGTGGCGCTGCGCGGCTCGAAGACCGCGAACATCCGTCCGCTCGGGTGCTTGGACCGCAGCGCGCGCAGGGTCTCGTCCACGGCCGTGGGGTGGTGGGCGAAGTCGTCGTAGACGAACACGCCCCGCGGAGTGCCGAGCAGATCCTGGCGCCGGCGCACGCCCTGGAAGCGCGTGAGCGCGGCGCGCGCCTCCCGCATCGGCATGCCGAAGCCCTGGCAGACCGCGGCGATCGCCGCGACGGCGTTGCGCACGTTGTGCTGCCCGGGCGAGGGCGAGCTGAACCGGCCGCTCATCACGCCGCCGGCGAACACGTCGAAGGGCTGCCCGGTCTCGTCGGCCGGCGCGGGCGCCGCGAGCCAGTGCGGCGACTTGCCATGCGTGTCGTCGCCCTGCAGCGCGAACCATGCGACCTCGCACTTCGCGTTCGCCTCCACGATGCGCGCGACGTGAGGGTCGGCTGCGGCGGCCACCAGGAGCCCGTGCTCCGGGATGCGCGCCACGAACTGCGCGAAGGCGTCGAGGTACTTTTCGAAGCTCGGGTAGATGTCCACGTGGTCGTGCTCGATCGACGTGACGATCGCGACCTCGGGGAGGTAGTGCCAGAACTTGGGCGTTTTCTCGAAGAACGCGGTGTCGTACTCGTCGCCCTCGACGGCGAAGGGGGTGCGGCGCAATGCGCCTGCGCGGTCGGCATCGGTGACCGGGAGCTTGCGCTTGCCGGGGGCGCGGAAGCTCTCCTCGAAGTTCTTGGGCAAGCCGCCAATGAGAAAACCCGGATCACGTCGGGCCTCGTGCAGAAGCCACGCGCACATCGCCGTGGTGGTCGTCTTGCCGTGGGTCCCCGCCACCACCAGCGGCGAGGTCTCGCGCAGCGCCAGATCGGCCAGGCCGTGGGCCATGTCGGTCACGCGCAACCCGCCGTCGATGGCGGCGCGCGCCTCGGGGTTGTCGGCCCTGCAGACATTGCCGACGACGACGAGGTCCGGATGCGGCTCGAGGTGGGCCGGATCGAAGCCCTCCATCAGGCGGATTCCCCAGCGCTCGAGCGCTGGACCCATCGGGGGATCGAAGTGCACGTCGGAACCGGACACCTCGTGGCCCATCGCCTTGAACAAACCCGCCAGGGCTCCCATGCCCGTCCCGGCGACTGCGATCAGATGCACGTGCATGCGACTCTTGTAGTCGAACCGTGGGGGAGGGCCAACCTCGGGGACCTCGCCCATCGGGCGGGAAAACCGTCAGTCCGAATCGGACTTGGGACCAGCCTTGCCGTCGCCCAGCAGCAGCGCCTCCTGCACCTCCACCCCTTCGGTGTCGATGACGTCGCCGTCTCCCGGAGTCGGATACCCCGGAGCCCCGTCGGACCTCGCGTCGAAACCGGGATCGCCGATGGAGAAGGTGGCGAAGGAGGCGACGTGCGCGAGCCCCTTCTCGACCTTGCGCGCGATCATCGCGCGGATGCGCTCCGCGGCGATGCGTCGCGTGCGGGGCGCGATCAGAGCGATCCCGACGAGGTCGGTGAGCAGCCCGGGGATGGCCAGCAGCGCGCCGCCCGCGAAGATGAGCAGCCCGTCGATCACGCCCTCCTCGGGCATCCTGCCCTCTTGCAGCGCCGCCCTGCAGGAGCCGATCACGCGCAAGCCCTCGCGACGCGCGAGCACCGCGCCCGCGACGGCCGCGGACAACAGCCAGAGCAGCGTCCAGCCGAGCCCGATCCACGAGCCGATCTGCCAGAGGAGCAGGGCCTCGACGATGGGCACGAGAATGACGGCGGCGATGATCCAGCGCACGGCCCAGGCGGTATGCCACGTCTGGCAGGCGCGAGACAGGGGGATGCGATCAGCGCGACGTCGGGGAGCGCGTCGGAGCGATCGCCAGGCCGAGGCAACGGTCCAGTGCGGCTCTTCCGCGTGCGGCGCATCCCTGTTAGATCTGCGGAAGCTCGCGGCGCACGATGAGCTTCGCGTCGGGGGCCCGCGGAGCACCATGAAACGTACCTGCCAAGTCGCTGCGATCGCCGGCGCGGCCTTTGCCGTGCTGTTTTCGGCCCCATCGAAGGTGCGCGCGCAAACCGCCGACACCCACGGCGGCGAGACGTCGCCGAACGACGCGCTGCGCATGGGCGAGTGGTCGCTGCGTCCGCTGCTCGAGCTGCGCACTCGCGCCGAGGCCCGGCGCAACCCGTTCGACACCGGCGGGTTCGTGCGGGCCAGCGACACCCAGACCGTGATCGGCGGGCGGATCTGGACCCCGGCCGTGGAGAACCAGTGGTTCGTGCACGAGCGCGCGCGGATCGGGCTGGCGGCCGAGCGGGGAGCGTTGCGCGCGGTGGTGCAGATGCAGGACGCGCGGGCGTGGGGAGACACTCCGCCGATGCAGGTCGACGGGCGCGACGTGTCGCCCGCGACTTCGGTGAAGCTCGCGTACGCCGAGGTGCGCGAGCAAACGCCGAAGGGATCGTTCCTGCGGGTCGGGAGGCAGGAGATCCAGTGGGGGGAGGGGAGGCTGCTGGGCCGATCGGACTGGTCGTTGACGGGTCGATCGCTCGACGCGGCGCGGGGCGTGTACGTGATCGGGAGCTTCGATCTCGAGGGATTCTCGAGCATTTTGTCGATGCCCGGGGCGTTGCCTCCCGCGGTGTCGCGCAGCGGCGAGATGGCCCCGACGGCGACGGAGCCGGAAGGCCCGGGCGCCCAGTTGCACGGTGCGCGCGTCGCGTGGCACGTCGCCCCACTGCTCGCGATCGAGCTGCAGAGCCTCGCGCGTTTCGTGCGACAGCCGGCGCCCTCGCAGCTCACTCCGAGCGATCTGTACGTCGCCGGCCTTCGCGCCTCGGGACGCAGCCAACGCTTCGAGTACAGCGCCGAAGGCGCCTACCAGTTCGGCCGCGTCGCGTCCGTCGGTGAGAACGTCTCCATTCGCGCCTTCGCCGGCGCGGCCCGCGCCGAGCTCACCACCGGCCCGTTCTGGAAGATGCGAATCGGCGTCCAGGGCGCCTACGCCAGCGGCCAGAAGCCGGGCGAGCAGTCCATCACGCGCTTCGATCCGATCCTTCCCGACGTGCACACGACCCACGGCCCGATGGGGCTGTACGCCTGGTCCAACGTGATCGAAGGCGCGGGCTGGCTGCGCTTCGTGCCGTTCCGCGAGTCGCAGCTCCTGCTCGGCTATCGTTATGTCGCCCTCGCGCGGCCTTCCGACACGTGGACGAGCGCGTCGCTGGTGCGCATCGGAACGCTCGAGGACAACACGTCGCGCCACCTCGGCCACGAGCTCGACGCCTGCTTCCGCTGGTCCCCCTGGGGACCGCTGGCCTTGGGGGCGGGGTATGGGGCGTTCGTGACGGGCGACGGGGCGAAAGCGATCCTGCACGCCCAGGGGAGAGGGAGCCCGGACCTGCAGCACTTCGGGTACGTGCAGGCGACGATGATGATGAAGTAGGGCGGGTGCCGGGGGGGGGCTTGCCGCGGAATCGGTGGTCGGGAGCGCCTGGCATTGGATTGGACCGCAGCGAGCGTCGCGGTCTTTGATCGTCTGTCTCGCGCGGGGGGGATGCGCGGGGTTCGGCGGGGAAGGGGGGGAGTCCGTTCGCGGGCTATTTCACGGTAGCCGTGAAGCAGTTGCCGTGCAGTCCGACGCCACCGCTCCAGATCTCGAAACCTGCGAAGACATCATGCAAGTACATGCTGTTGGTGAGCACTCCCCGAGAGACAGCATCCGAGATGAATCCCCTGAGGTCGAAGCTCAGGGAGTAGACCTTCGTCGTGCTCACATAGGAGATGAACGTTCCATCGCTCCACACCGTCCAGGTGCCAGAAGCCCCCGGGACTATCGCCGATCCGATGATCGAGCCGCGAGGAGCCTTCGCATTCGGCTTGTGAAGCCAGAGCATGAGGTGCTTGTCCGGACTGACGATGTTCCCCGAAGCGGTGTTGGTGAACCAGACGTCATAGACGGCGTCGTAGAGGCCGGTCACACCGTCGTCCGACCAGGACCAACTGGACGGCACCGAGGTGATCGCACTGACTTTCTGCGGCAGGTTGGCGTCGGCGGTCAGCCAGTCGTTGTTGTTGCCGGTGAATGCGGAAGGGTACGAAGCCGGGGAAACACTGCTCGAGTCGTCCGAAGTCTGCGCAGTAATCGTGAAGGACGTGCCACTGTACGTGAGAGCCAGCGTCCCACTGCCGCTCTTGTGGTTGCCCTGCACTACGTACGATTGGCCATTGACGGTGACCGCTTGCTTGCCTGCGCTCT
>JAKLDZ010000415.1 GCA_022703255.1 Myxococcota bacterium
GGTCGGCCGCATCCCGGTGTCCAGTCCTGCCCCGTCCAGTCGATCGCGTGCTCCGGCGCCGGCCCCTTCCCCTCCCACCAGACGTCGCCGTCGTCGGTCAGCGCGACGTTCGTGAAGATGGTGTTCGTCTTCATCGTCTCCATCGCACCGGGGTTCGAGGACATCGACGTCCCGGGTACGACGCCGAAGAAGCCGAACTCGGGGTTGATGGCGCGCAGCGTGCCGTCGGGCCCGGGCTTGACCCACGCGATGTCGTCGCCGACCGTCAGCGCCTTCCACCCGGTGAAACCCTCCGGCGGCATGATCATCGCCAGGTTGGTCTTGCCGCACGCGCTCGGGAACGCGGCCGCGACGTAGGTCTTCTTGCCGTCCGGACTCTCGAGCCCGAGGATCAACATGTGCTCCGCGAGCCACCCCTCGTCGCGCGCCATCACCGATGCGATGCGCAGCGCGAGACACTTCTTGCCAAGCAGCGCGTTGCCGCCGTACCCGCTCCCGTAGGACCAGATCTCGCGCGTCTCGGGGAAGTGGCAGATGTACTTGTTCACCGCATCGCACGGCCACGGCACGTCCTTCGCGCCGTTTGCCAGCGGTGCGCCGACCGAGTGCACGCACGGCACGAAGAACCCGTCGCCGAGCGCCTCGAGCACCCGCTTCCCCACGCGCGTCATGATGTGCATGTTCGCCACCACGTACGGCGAGTCGGTGATCTCGATGCCGATCTGCGCGATCGGTGAGCCGACCGGTCCCATCGAAAACGGGATCACGTACATCGTGCGGCCGCGCATGCTGCCCTTGAAGAACCCACGCAGCGTCTTGCGCATCTCCTCCGGCTCGGCCCAGTTGTTCGTCGGCCCGGCGTCTTCCTTCTTCGCCGAGCAGATGAACGTGCGATCCTCGACGCGCGCAACGTCGCTCGGGTGCGAGCGCACCAGGAAGCAGTTGGGCCGCTTCTCCGGGTTCAGCCGGAGAAACGTCCCCGCAGCCACCGCGTCCTCGCAGATCTTCGCGTACTCCGCCGGACTGCCGTCGCACCAGTGAATGCGATCAGGCTGACAGAGCGCGGCGATTTCTTCCACGAAAGCGAGCAGACGAGCGTTGCGGGTCGGAGCGGTTTCGGACATGGCGGCACCTCGGGTCGAGAGTCATCCCAGAAAGATGCGCGGAGCCTAGTCCTCTTGCCTCGCCAAAGGCAACCCGTCGGCCCGTCGAGCAACGCGCGCAGCGCTACTTCTTCTTCCCCGACACGGCACAGTCCATGTTGCACTTCAAATCCTCGGCCGCGCACCCGCACGGGCTCGGCGGCGGCTTCGGTGGCGCTGTCTCCGTCGGTGTGGGAGAAGGCTCCGCAGCCGGTGGGGTCTCTTCGGCCGGCTCCGCCGCCTTCTCCTTCGGCTTCGTTCCCCTCGTCGGAGTCACCCCCTTCGGAGCCGCAGAGGCCGATGCCGACGCGGACGCCGAACCGCTCGCGATGGCTTGAGCGCTCGCCGAGGGGAGCGCAGGGGCCGCAGTCACCGAGGCGGATACCGCCGTTGCCGAAGTCTCCGGCGGCGTGGGTCGCAACACCCACACGACCGCGCCCGCGATGGCCAGACCCGCGACCGCAATGCCGATCCCGATCCCCGTCGATCCGCCCTTTTTCACCGGAGGCGGCGCAGCTCGTTCGGGTTCCGAAGCAATCTCTCCGACCGCGGGCATGGCGTCGAGCACCGAGGGCGCAGCCGACGACGCCTGCCGCGGCAGCTTCGTCAGGTCGATGCTGCCCGAATCCGGCCCCTTCATGTCCACCGGAGGCGTGTGGATCGACACCTCCTTGAGCTTGTCGAGCGAGTACAGAAGAGACGAGTCCCGCTCGAGTGGCAGCTTCTTCCCGCCCGCGTTGCCGTCACTTTCGCCCTGGTCGCCGGATCCCGCGCTCCCCGCCATCACGCCCATCCTTGTGCGACCGCCCGGCACGACGCCACGCACGGCCCGGCGCACCCCGCACATTCGCGATCCTGCCCCCACCCGGCATGCCCGGTCAAGTTGCGCGCAGCCGCCCCCTGCGACGATACTCTCCCCCATGACCGAGTTCCGTCCGCCCCTTCGCTCGGCTCTCGCCAGGCGCATCCTGGCCGCGCTCCTGCTCACCCTGGTCGTGATCCCGATGCTCGGCCTCGTCTACTTCCTCTCCGGCCACCTCGAAATCACCTACCAGATCTCCGACGGCCGCCTGAAGATCGAGTCGGGCGACCGCATGTCCGGCAGCCGCGTCACCGACCTCGACCGCATCACCGAGGCGCGACGCGTCAGTCTTCAGGGCGGACGGCGCACCATGGGAACCGCCCTCGGCGGCTACTGCGCCGGCAACTTCGCCTACGACAACCTCGGCCCCGTCTGGCAGGCCACCGACTGCGGCCGCGACGCCGTCGTCCTCCGCGCCGCCGCCTTCGACAAGCCCGTCGTCATCACGCCCCCCGATCCGGCTGCCTTCCTGCAACGCCTGCAGGCGCACGAGGAAACCTTCGTTGCCCTCCCCCCACCCGACAAAACCCACGTCTTTATCCTGTCGGCCGTCGTCGTCCCCATCGCTCTCGTCACCGGCGTCGTCGTCGTGCTCCTCCTGCTCGTCGGCCCCAGCCACATGGTCTACCGCGTCGGCGCCGGAACCCTCGAGGTCGCCACGATGTTCTCCCGCAAAAGCTGGTCGACTTCCGGCATGAGAGCGCGACGCCATCGGCCCGGACGCATGCTCAAGGTCATGGGCTCCTCTGCCCCGGGCTACTACACCGGAAGATTCCGCGAGGCCGGAGAATCCCTCCACGTGTACGCCACCGACCTGAAGGACGTCGTGATCGTCGAGTGCGACCGGAGGCTGTTGCTCTCGCCCGAGCACCCCGAGGCATTCCTCGATGCCCTGGAGCGAGCCGGCGCGAGCGTGCAGCGATGAGCGCGGACGATCACTTCTTCGGGGTGAAGCGCAGCGAGTAGCTGACCACGGTCTCGCCCTTGCGCGGGGCCAGGAAATCGATCGCCTCGAAGACCTTCACCACGCAGTCCTTGAAGGCCGCACCCTTGAGCGCGGTTCTCGGCTGTGTGACCTTCGCCTTGCCGCCCCCCTTGGGGATCCGCAGGTCCACACCGAAGTCCCCGGCCTTGTCCCCGGTCTCCACGCTCGCCCAGCAACGCTGCAACGCCTCGAAGTGAGGCTCGACCGACTTGCGGATCGGCTCCTTCGTCACGTCGTCGTTCGGCCCGCCCCCGATGTGCATCCCGATGTTCGTGACCGTCACCGCGGGCAACGCGGGCGCGGCAGGCGCCGGGACCGCCGATGCCACCGGGGATGGGGCGCTCGCGCTCGCCTCGGGCACCGCGGAAAACGCGGCTGCCACGGACACGGTTGGCTGCGCCGGCGCCGGGTCGGACGTCGCAACCCGAGAGGATTCGATCGATGGTGGCGAAGCCGACGGCGCTGCGGACTGCGCATCGGGAACGGGCGCGCTGCGGGCGCACGAGACCATGGATCCGAGAACGATTCCAAGGGGGAGCATCGCGCGGAACATGACCCCGGAGTAGCGCGCCGCGCACGAAGCGGCCAACCTTCCGACGCTCACCCGTCCGCTTCCGTCGGATCGATGAGCACCGGCACCACCGTCGCGCGCGGGTGCGTCACCCCAGCCTGCTCACGGCACAGAATCCCGCACGCCTCCCCCCCGATGACATACACGCCGAGGTTCGTCACCCGACCGCGATCGTCCGCGAGCGCACGGGCGTACCGGCGGGCGATCCACCGCTCGGGTACCGCGTTGCGAACCCGAGCCCGCCACTCCCCCTCCTCGCACTCCGTACCCAGGATCGTCTGCCCCCCTTCGCACCCGTAGTCCGACTCGAGCACCCACTGCACGCGGTCGCGCAGCAGCTCCTCGGGGTCGATCGTCTCCATCCGGACGGTGTACGGGACGTGCCGGCGCACAGCGTCGCGCGCGGCCTCGGGCAGACGCTCGATCAGCTCCCACGTCAGGGCCATCACGCGCTTGTTGTGCGTGACCACGGCCCCGAACGGATTGACCACTGCGACGCGACCGTCCCTCTGCGCTCGCAACACGAGCTGCAGCTTGCCGTCCAACGGTCCCTCGTGCTGGGACGCCGGCTCGTCCTTCCAGACCGCGGCGGGTTGGCCCCACCAGTCGGTCCTGTGGTGACGCACGATCAGGTCGCAGGGCTTGTTCCGCATCAGGACGTCGGTGGGGCCGCCGTGCTGAAGCTCGAACGGAGAGCCGAGCGTGACGGTCCAGCCGGAATCGAGCAGCCAGCGGTGGATCAGCGTGACGAGGCCGAGGTCATCGGAGAGGGCAGAGGGACAGACGAGCGCGGCGCTGCGCACGGTGGGTCGAGCGGGCAGCGCGGCGTGCATCGCGCTCACCATGGCCCCGAACCGCTCGCCCATCCGTTCGTTCGGATCGTCGAGATCGAAGTGCTCCCGCCAGGCCAACGCGCTCGACGCCACCGCCTCCGGCTCGCCCTTCGGAGTGTCCGAGTCGATCCCGAAAATGGCGATCCCCTGCTCGGTGAAGCACGCGTCCGCGCGGGCGATTCCGTGCCACTGCGGCGCCGATGACGCCCACATCAACCGCTGGTGCGGGGACAACCCGAGGGTGTCGAGCAGGGCGGGCTCCCGCAACACCTCGCGCGCGACCGCGTCGTAGGCAAGGGCCACCGATTCCGCCGCCCGGCGCAGCGCATGCCACCTCGATGCCGACAGGATCAACGGCTCGCATCGGAACCTGGGCGCGCCGTCGATCCACGGATCGAAGATGATCCCGGTCGCCTTCAGCCGGCTCGCATGCGCGAGATACTCCTGCTCCGCAGTCATGTCAGCCAGGTGGCCACCATCGCGGTTGCCAGGTAGGTCACGGCCTCGATCGCCCCGAGCCCGACGTTGCGTTCACGCCCGATGCCTTCGTCCAGCCGACCCTTCCAGAGCGACACCCGACCTCCGCACAGGATCGTCTGCACGATGAGCTGCCGCACCGGCCACAACGCCACCGACACCAGCAGGGCAAGCGCGTACGACTTGAGCGAAGACCCCCAGCCGGTGAAGGTCCCGTCCGCCGCATGACCGATGATGACGGCCAGCGCGATCATCGCGCCCGCGTAGCTCAGCCCCGCGGCCACGTTCTCCCCGCGAATCTCTGCGGCGTCGTCGTAGCTGGTCAGCGCCCGGAACAGCAGCACGAAGGCGTGGAGCGTGATCTGTCCGATGAAGAAGAAGGCGATCGAGACACCGAGTGTCGCAAGCGTGTCGCCATAGACCGAACGGGAGATGATGATCGCGGTGGCGACGAAGTGAGCGCCGGCGGCGAGAGCTGCCGCGTGGTTGCCCCGCTCGATCTCGCTTCCGAGCTTGGAGCCCAGCAGCA
>JAKLDZ010000416.1 GCA_022703255.1 Myxococcota bacterium
CACCGCCGTCCACTGCGCTCCACTCTTCTGGAACGCGATCCCCTTCTCCCAACCATCCGACGCGAAGTCCCCACGCAGCTCCACCGAGGTCTCGCTCCCCGCCGGATAGGTGAACGTGTGATCGCAACGCTTGTACTCGTCGGAACACACCGGCGGCTGCGGCTCCTCGTTCGCGTCCGCTCCACCATCCTGGCTCCCGCTCGAGCCACCGCCCCCTCCGTTCGCTCCGTTGGCCCCGCTCCCACTCACCCCGCCTCCCGTCCCCGGATTGAACCCGCCGCTTCCCCCGGGATAGTCCCCGCCGGCCCCCGCCGGATCGTCGGGCCCGCCGCAAGAAGCCGCGGACAGGGCAATGGGAAGCGCGATGAACGGCAGCACGCACAGGAGGGTCCTCGTCTTCATGAAGCAAAGTCCTTTCGGGATGCAAACCCTGAGGGCGGAGCGTGACCGGGAATCATGGGGAGCAGGGGGACCCCACAGGCACCAGGACCTGCGCCGAGAGCGGCTCCACCCGCACGGACCATCGTCCGCCTTGGGTGTTCGGAGTGATCTGCTGACCCGTAACTACTTCCTTATATACGCCAGCGGCGAGGCCGTTTCCAGCCAAGTCCACATCGACTGCGGTCGCCGCCTTGGACAGCAGCACCACGACCGGCCAGCCATCCCCCGCATCTCGAAGGAATGCGTAGAGATCCCGCTCCACGTGCAGGGCCCGGCGCTCCCCCACACGCAGGGCCGGCGAGCAGGCGCGGAAGCTGCCGAGACGACGGCTCAGGTCGAGCAGGCGAGCCCGGGGAGCGGACAGCGTGTCGAGGTCGGGCATCACCCGACGGCAGTCCGGATCCGAGCCTCCGGCGAGGCCGACCTCGTCGCCGTAGTACACGACCGGCATGCCCGGCAACGTGAGCAGCAGCGCCATCGCCATCGCCTGCCTGTCGTAGGGCGAAGCATCTTCGGGCTGCACCGGCGGATCCCCCCACGGATCGCCTTCCGCATCCCCCTGCGCCACCGACACGAACCGCGTCGTGTCGTGGTTGCCGATGATCCTCGCCAGCACCGCGCCGGACCCCGCCAGCTCCTCATCCATCTTGTCGAGCACGCTGTCGATGGCCTCGAACCCCGCGGAGTTCGAAGCGATGACGTCGCGCATGGCCCACATCAGCGGGAAGTCGAAGGCGCTGTCGAGGGTGTCCGGTCCCATGAAGTAGCGGATCGAAGCGACTCCCCACTCCCCCGGCCCCGTGAACACTTCGCCCAGCAGCAGGGTCTGCTCTCGCGGCTGCCAGCGACCTCGAAGCGCATGCGCAATCCGACGCGTCGTCGCCCGCGGCATCATCGGAACCGCGTCGATCCGCACACCGTCGGTGCCGAAACGCTCCTGCCACCACACCGCGTCGTCCACCGTCAGCTCCATCACCTCGCGGCTCTGGAAGCGGAAGTCCGGCAGATACGGCACGAACCAGCACGACTCGATGTGCGTGGACCAGGGGCACGGAGGATCCCCGCACACGCAGTGCTCGTCCCCCTCGTGGAACCACCCCTTGCCCTGGTTGTCGAGCCAGCGAGGATTGCGCTCGTAGACGTGGTTCGGAACGATGTCGAGCAGCACGCGGATGCCGTGCTCGTGCGCCGTCCGCACCAGCGCATCCAGCCCTGCCTCCCCCCCGATCCGCGGATCCACCACGCGGTCCTCCAGCGGCCAGTAGCCGTGGTAGCCCTCGTACTGATGCCCGTCGCGCCCCTCCCGCGGCTCGTCGGGATTCAGATACACCGGCGACAACCACAGCGTCCCCACCCCGAGCCGATCGAACGTCCCCTTCACCACCTCCGCGCGTATGCCGTCGAGCGTGCCCCCCGCGCGCGACCCCGGCGTCACCGGCTCCCCCAGCACCGCTCCCCCATCCCCCCGAAATCGATCGAGCATGATGTGATACAGCAGCCCGTCCCCCCAGGATCGCGCCACCGGCTTCACCCACGCGATCGCACGCGCGGGCTCGGCCTCCGCTCCGCGCTCGTCGGCGGCCTTCACCACGATCGTGTGCTTGCCGCGCGACAAC
Source organism: Myxococcota bacterium (assembly GCA_022703255.1). Lineage (GTDB taxonomy): Bacteria > Myxococcota_A > Polyangia > Polyangiales > Polyangiaceae > JACRCQ01. Next base: position 2,058 of record JAKLDZ010000416.1, read on the forward strand.
CCCGTCGCGCTCAAGGAGATGCGTCCCGACGCCGGATCGACTCCGCTCGCGGAGAGCTGCTCGCCGTCGGAGGTCTCCGCTTTCACGCTCGATGGGGCGACGCGCGGACCGATGCTCGACGCAAGAAAAGTGGCATCGATCGCGATCGCGCCGTCGTCGGAAGCCTCGACCCGATCGATCCGGAGGGACGGCACGGAGCACGGCTCGACGATGAGCAGGGAGACCTCGGTGTCGTCGCGGAACGTGGTGAGGGCATTGCGCGGGTCGGTGCCCTCGACGCCGTCGATCATGAGGCTGTAGCCGTGCTGTCCGGCGGGCAGCCCGAGGACGAGCTTGTGCCAGCCCTGGCCTGCCCAGGGGACCTCGACGAAAGTCTTCCATTCGGTCCAGCTTCCGCGCAGCAGCACCTGGCTCGACTCGGCAGCCTGGACCCAAATCACCTGGGAGCAGTCGCGCCGGGGGAAGGCGTCGGGCCGATCGGCGCCGTCGCATGAGGCAACGAGCGTCAGGCAGCAGGCGAGGGCGAGGAGGCAGGCGCGTCGCATCGAGAACTCCGGGAATCATAGCAGGCGAAATGGCGGCCGGGACGGGACCGATCCAAGATGCGGTCGCGATGGATCGAGTCGAGCTTCCCTACACTCGCGATTGCTTCGTCTGTGGGCAGGACAACCCCAAGGGGCTGCGTGCCCGCTTCGCCCACGAGCAGGACCGGGTCGTCTGCAGGCTGACCCCGCACCCCGAGGCCTGCGGCTTCCGAACCGTCATTCACGGCGGGATCCTGTCGTCGCTGCTCGACGAGGCGATGGGGTGGGCGCCCGCCTATGCGCGCAGGAGGATGTGCGTGACGGGCGAGATGAGCTTCCGCTTTCCGCGCCCGGTGAAGGTCGGCATGCCGCTGGTGGTCGTGGGGCGGTTCGCGGAGGACAAGAAGCTGTTCTGGCGGTGCGAGGGCACGATCGAGGACGATCAGGGGCAGGTGTACGTGCGGTCGAAGGCGGTGTACGTGCCGATGACGGCGGAGCAGAGCGCGCTCATCGAGCGGGAGACCCTGGTTTACCCCCCGGGGACGCCGAAGCTTTTCTCCTGACGGCCACATCACGGTACGAATCGGCAGGGGAACGTACTAACCTGCGCGCGTGCATCCGCGCAGGACTCGACGAAGCACATGGCTGCCTTCGTGGTGGCCACTACTGTTGACCCTCGTCGTGCTGCTCGCCTCCGGGCGGGCTGCTGCCGAGGACGTCGTGCTCTGGCACGCGTACCGCGGCGCCGAGGAGCAGGCGCTCGCCCACGTTGTGCGGGACATCGAGGCGTCGCAGCCGGGGCTGAAGATCATCACGCTCGCGGTGCCCTACGACGCGCTGGTCACGAAGCTCGACGCGTCGCTGCCGCGGACGATCGGGCCGGATGTGTTCATCTACGCGCACGAGCGGATCGGCGACTGGGCGGCGCGGGGCTTCCTGGCGCCGATCGAGGCGGATCAGGCGGTCACCGACGATCTGCTGCAGTCGGCGTTGATGTCGCTCAAGCACGACGGCAAGACCTTCGGGCTCCCGCTGGCGTTCAAGTGCGTGGCGTTGTTCTACCGCACGGATCGGATCCAGACGCCTCCGCGAACGACCGACGACCTGGTGCAGTTCGCCGAGCTGGAGATGAAGTCGGGGCGTTCGGGGCTGGCGTACGAGGCGGAGAGCTTCTACCTGCACGCCGCATGGCTGCACGGCTACGGGGGCCGTCTGTTCGACGACCGGGGCCAGCTCGCGATCGACAGCCCGGAGTCGGCCCGCTCCCTGGACTTCGCGGCGGATCTCGTCAAGCGCGGCTTCGTTCCGCAGGAGTCGAGCGGCGCGCTCGTGACGCAGATGTTCGCCTCGGGGCAGACCAGCATGGCGATCAGCGGTCCGTGGCTCATGGGCGAGCTGCCCGCTTCGCTCCCCTATGCCGTGGCGCCGCTGCCGGGCGTGAGCGCTACCGGCAAGCCTGCGATGCCTTTCCTGTCGGTCGAGGCGGTCGCGGTCTCCAAGCAGGCGCGCAACGCCGCCCTGGCCCAGAAGGTCGCCCGCATGCTGGTGGCCACCCCGTCGGCCGTGGTGCGCGCGAAGGAAGGACGCCAGCCGGTCGCCACCCTGTCGGCCTATAAGGATCCCGACGTAGCAAAGGACCGCGCGCTGCTGGCGTTCGCCGACCAGGGCAAGAACGCGATCGCGATCCCCGCCACGCCGCAGATGCGGTTGTTGTGGGATCCTGCGAGGCGCGCGTTGCGCGCGGTGCTGCGGGGCGATCAGACCTCGGCGCAGGCGTTGAAGGAGTGCGCGCACAAGTTCGTGCTCGACGCGCGTCCCGAGCCGGCGACGCAATCGCCCTGGCTGGCGCTGGTGCTGCTGGGCGCCCTCGGGCTCGCCGGGGCATTCGGGCTGTACCGTTGGCTGTCGCGTCGCGAGGTGAGAGAAGGGCTGGTTAAGTCGCGCTTCGCGCTGATCGCGAGCGCTCCCGCCGCCCTCACCGTCACCACCCTGCTCGGCCTGCCGATGCTCGCCGGCGCCGCGGCCTCGTTCTTCGCCACCAGTGGCGGCGACCTGCGCTACGTCGGCCTGTCGAACTTCACCGACATCCTCACCGGAGGCGGCGACTCGCTCTGGCGCTGGGGCTCCTTCTACGTCGTGCTCGTCGTCACCGTCTGCTGGACCATCGTCAACGTCGTGCTCCACATGGCCATCGGCGTCTCCCTCGCCATGGTCCTGCACCGTCCCACCATGAAGCTGCGCGGCGTGTATCGCGTGCTGTTCATCGTGCCCTGGGCCATCCCCAACTACATCACCGCGCTCGTCTGGAAAGGCATGTTCCACCGCCAACTCGGCGCCGTGAACGCCATCCTCGGCCTGTTCGGCGTCGAACCCGTGTCCTGGTTCTCGAGCTTCTCGACCGCATTCGCCGCCAACGTCGCCACCAACACCTGGCTCGGCTTCCCGTTCATGATGGTGGTCACGCTCGGTGCGCTCTCGAGCGTTTCGAAGGACCTGATGGAAGCGGCGCAGGTGGACGGCGCGACGCGGTGGCAGCGGTTCCGACACGTGACGTTGCCGCTGCTGATCCCCGCGCTCGGTCCTGCGGCGCTGCTGGGCAGCGTGTGGACCTTCAACATGTTCAACATCGTGTACCTCGTCAGCGTCGGTGAGCCCAACGGCTCCACCGAGATCCTCGTCTCGGAGGTGTACCGCTGGGCGTTCACGCGCCAGGCCCGCTACGGCTACGCC
>JAKLDZ010000417.1 GCA_022703255.1 Myxococcota bacterium
GAAGCCATCGGCGCAGTGCCCGGTCACGCACTCCCGGCATCCCGGCTGCGCGCAGTCGGTCGCGCTGTTGCACGCCTGTCCGGGGTTCTTCTGCAGCAGGCACTTGCCTCCGGTGCCGCAGAAGTAGCCGTCGGCGCACTGGTTGTCGGTCACGCACGCTGTCGGGCAATCGGAGGTCATCCCCGTGCAGAGGTAACCGCCGCAGGGCGGTGAGCCGGAGCCGGTAACGTTGACGCACTCGCCGGCGAGATTGCACGTATCACAGGCGCCGTCGCACGCGGCGTTGCAGCAAACGCTGTCCGCGCAGAAGCCGGAGGCGCACTGCGAACCGGCCGTGCACGATTGCCCCAGATCGGCCTTGGGTGTGCACGCGCCGTTGCAGTAGTAGCCCTGTACGCATCGGGAGTCCGAGGAGCAACCGAGCGGACACCCGGACTCTGCACCCGTGCACAGGTAGGGGGCGCAAGACGGAGCCCCGGTCCCCGGGGCATTGACGCACTCTCCATTGGAGCCGCACACATCGCACGCCCCGGAGCACGGCTTGTCGCAGCAAACCCCGTCGGCACAGAACGTGGACAGGCATTCGCTCCCCGAGACGCAAGCGACTCCGAGGGACTTCTTGAGCGCGCATGCCGAGCCGTTGCAGTAGGCGTTGGCTGCGCAGACGTCATCGTTCGTGCAGGTTCCGGGACAGCTCCCCCCGACACCGTCGCACACGTACGGGGAACACGGAGGCAGGCCGATCTCCTTGGCTCCCAGGATGGTGCAGGTGCCGGGGGTGGCCGAGCAGGTGTCGCACCCACCGCTGCACGATGAGTTGCAGCAGAAGTTGTCCACGCACTGATCGGAGGCGCACTCGCGACAACCGGCCTGCGCGCAGTCGGTGTTGAGGTTGCAGGCCTGGCCGAGCGCCTTGCGTGGCTGGCAACTGCCGCCGATCGCGCAGAAGTACCCATCCGCGCACGCGGCATCCGAGGCGCACGAGGCGGGGCAATCCGCCTGCGCACCGTCGCACAGGATTCCGTTGCACGAAGGGGAGCCCGGCCCGGTGCTCAGCACGCACGTTCCGGTGGCGTCGCACTGGTTGCACGCGCCGACGCACGCCGAGGCGCAGCAGACGCCGTCCACGCAGAACTGGGAGGAGCACTCGACCGAGGTGGAGCAGGACTGTCCGAGCTGCTTGACGGCCTTGCATGTGCCATTGTCGCACCAGGCCCCGCTGGCGCACTGCACGTCGCCGACACAGGTCGTGGGACACGTGCCGAGCGAGCCGTTGCAGACGAAGGGAGCGCAGGAGGGCGTCCCCGGCGCCCCCTGCGCGAGGTTGACGCAGTACCCCTCGACGCCGCTCTGGGCACAGGAATCACACGCTCCGGAGCACGGGGTGTTGCAGCAGCGTCCTTCCACGCAGTTGTTGCTCGTGCAGACACGGCATCCATTCACGGCGCAGTCGCCCGTGGCGGCGGTGTCGCACGCCTGCCCGTTGTCCTTGCGGGCCACGCACTTCTTGAGCTTGTTGCAGTAGTACGCTGCGTCGCAGTCGCTGTCCGTTGCGCAGAGGTCGGGGCAATCCGCGTCCGTGCCGTTGCACTTCAGCCCGGAGCAGGCGGGGTCTCCGAGGAAGGAGGAGGGGGCGATGGCGCACGTTCCGTTGACCTTGCCGGTCCAGCCGCGGACGGCGCCGTTGCAGGCATCGCACTGGCCGCCGCACGCGGTGTTGCAGCAGAAGTTGTCAACGCAATGTCCCGTTGCGCAGACCTTGCAGTCCTGCGTCAGACAGCCCTGGCCCGCGTCGTCGTTGCAGGACTTGCCTTGGGCAAGCTGCGCCACGCACTGGTTGGCCGCGTTGCAGTAATACCCGGACGCGCACTGCGTGTCACTGTTGCAGCTGTCTCCGCAGGTGAGGGCAGTGCCGTTGCACAGATGCGGCGAACAGGCCGGATCGCCTGCGGCGCCTGAAGGTCGTGCCTTGCACGTCCCGGTAGAGCAGTCCGCGCAGCTTCCCTGGCAATCCCCTGCGCAGCACTTGCCCTTGATGCAGTAGCCCGACTTGCACTGCAGGTTCGACGCGCACGACTCGGAGGGATCGCCCTTCTCGGTGCACGTCCCGCTCGCGCAGTAGTACGTCGAGCCGCAATCCGCGTCCGCGTCGCAATACGCTCCGCACGCCCCCGTGCCGTTGCACGTCGTGAGCGGGTTCGTCGAGCATTCGTTGTCCGGGTCGGTCTTGTTGGCGATGTTCGTGCACGTGCCGTTGGTGCCCCCCGACTTGCTGCCATCGCACGACTTGCACGTCCCGGTGCACGCGTTGTCGCAGCAATAGCCATCCACGCAGGACAAGCCGCTCAGGCACTTGAGGTTGGTATTGCAGGGCTGCCCCTTGGCCTGCCGCGCCGTGCACTTGGTCGTCACGAGGTTGCAGAAGTAGGTCGTGTTGCAGTCGACGTCGGCGTCGCAGGCGTCGCCGCAGACGCCCGCATTGCACGTCGTGTTTGCCCCGGTGGAGCACTCGTTGTCCGGGTCGCTCTTCGCCAGGATATTCGCGCACGTGCCGGTCGCCGCGCCGGTCTTGGTCCCATTGCACGACTGACAGGTGCTCGGGCAGTCGCTGTTGCAGCAGAATCCATCGGCGCACTTCAATCCGGCCACGCACTGGTGCGTCCCGGTGGAGTCGATGGAGTCCCCGGCGCACCCTGTGCCCTGGGGCTTGTCCTGCGCGCAGGCGCCCGTCGTTCCCGTGCAGTAGTTGCCCGCGAGGCAGTCCGAGTCCGCGTCGCAGCCGCTCCCGCACGTCCCGGCCCCGTTGCACGTCGTGTTCAACCCCGTGGAGCACTCGTTGTCCGGATCCGTGCGATTCGGGATGAACGAGCAGACCCCGTTTGGGAACCCCCTTCGTCGAGCTGCACGCCCTGCAAAACTCCGTGCAGGCCGCGTTGCAGCACGTCGAGTCCACACAGAACCCGCTGGTGCACTGGTGCTTGCCCGTCGTGTCGATCGCGTCCGAGGCGCACCCCCCGCCGTTCGCCTTCTTCTGCGTGCACTCCCCCGGATTGCCGGAACAGTAGCTAGTTCGATCTTCGGTGCGAGGAGATGGTCTGGCTGCTGCGACATGCCTTGCAGGACGTGCTCTTCGATGCCCAGGGCGGGGCCGAGCACACTGGCATGTTCTCGGAGATGCAGGCCGATGTTGTGACATCCGAGGTCCCGGTGACGAAGCAGACGAGCGAGCTCTCGAACCGGGTCACAGCGCTGCATGCGGACACCAGGGCGAGGCGGGCTGGTGCGGGGACGTGGGATCGGGGACGGGGATTCTCGGCCTGCGCTGCCGGTCCTCCTCGACGATCTGGCGGATCATCTGCAGCTCGGGAACAGCGCCCTTGGCAACGCGGGCGAGCTGGCGTGCGACCGCGAAGGGATTCTTGCCACGTGGCACGCGGATGAAGTCGAGGCCAAGTGCTTTGAGGATTCTGCGCTCTGCGAGCGTAGACGGGCGTAGCAAACGTCCGGTGACGCGCATAATGATTCCTTCGGTTGTTGGGAGTGGGGAAGTGCGGGCCGCAGCACGGGGAGCGCGCGGCCCGCGCGGGTGGGACCTTCCGCATCCGTGGGGAGGTTGGTCAGCGGCGCCCGTAGGGATCAGGCGGCCAGCCATCGCCGGGTTCTTCATCAGGATCGAACAGGCGGCGAGAGGATCCGTAGGCGTTCGAGGCGCCATAGCCGGACGACGAGCCGTACCCCGACGATGAGCCCCCGTAGGGCTGGGGACTCGAGGCGGCGAGAGGGATGGGGGACGGACCGCTGGGGAAGCGCCGATGGCGGTGGCGATCATGATCACGATCTTGTTGCGCTCGAAGACCGCGAGCCCCGAGTACTGCAACCCGTCGGGCGAGCGCAGCTCGACACCAGCAGGGGGACGGGCCATCTCCCGCAGACGGTCGACCAGATCGTCGAGGTCGGGTCCGAGGAGTTCGAGAAGACGCTCGAAGGCGAGAAGTACGCCTTCCGCGACGGCGTCGCTCATGACTCGCTGGGCCAGATCAGTTCGCTGACCAAGGCGATCAGCACGCCTGCGGCTGCGCCGGCGAGGCTTTTTCTCGCGGTTTCGTTGCGCATGACGCGGTTCATGAGGCTGGGGTTCGGCGACACGATGTGAGCCTGGTTGTTGTCGTTCATGTTGTTCTTGGACGTGCAGAATGTTCGTCACACGACCGAAGTCGGAGACTGCGGGTGGGTCCGAGTGCCGCCGTAGCGGCCGTCGTGCAGCCTCGGCTACTTGTTGACGTCGGGCGTGGGGGCGGGTGCGTTCTTGTTGGCGAGCGCGCCGTAGATCTGTGCGCCGGCGCTTGCGATCGCCCCGAGGATGGAAAGGACGGTTCCGATCAAAGCTCCTCCTTGCAGGCGCGAGATAGTGCGCCATCGAGGTTCTTATTCCGCCGGGAGTAGTGGAGTTGCGGTGCGCCATGTCCTTCGCTGAGAGGGCTTGAGCGCATGCAGCAACGATCGGTCCCCGCTGTGCGGCGACGGGCCGCGGCCATCGAGGTGTGCCCGAAGGGCGGAGGCGTGATTCAAACCGGCGAGCGCTGTGTTGGCATGGGCGCGGGCTCGAGACTGAGTGGTTCGGGGAGGTCGGGGGGGTGCGCCAGCTATACGCTGACCGCGTCGCGCCTGGCCGGCTACCGGGATGTCGCCGGTCGGACTGCGCCACCGGATCGAGCTGTCACGCGCGCCCCATTCCTCGCTTCTGCGTGCGGAGCCTGGCGATCTCGTCGTTGAACAGAGCGTCGATCGTGGGAAGAAGCCGCTGCTCGGCGTCGAACCTTTCCCGCTCTGGTAGCCTCTCGATTTCGGCGAGGAGACGCTCCTTCTGGCGCTTGGCCTGAAACAGGGCCACGTTCGCTTGGTTCACCGCCTCCTGCCTGGCCACCAGCGAACGTGTACTGGCCTCGGCCTGGGCCGCGTTGACCGCGTGCACGGCCTTGTCGATCTCACGGCTCCGGATCATCGCCACGATGCCCTCTATGACATCGGCCGCCAGGCTCACGTCCGGTCCTCCAGCTCGAGGGCCTGTCCCACCAGCTGAGGGAGATTGTCAATGGCTGCTCGCCGTGCGGCGTTGTCCGCGTCGGGAATCCTGGAGATCTGGTCGTTGATCGCGCGCACCAGGTCCACCGCAATCTGTCCCCGTGTTCGCAGCGCGTCGGTCTTGGCAACGAGCTTCTTGACCTCTCCCGCCATCTCCACCTCGACCCGCCTCGTCTCTGCCTCGATCTTGG
>JAKLDZ010000418.1 GCA_022703255.1 Myxococcota bacterium
CGTTCTCCGTGGTCGTCCCCTGCTGCACCACGTTCCCGATCACGAACGAGAGCCCGCCGTTCGGCAGGTCGATCTCGTAGCTGCCGGTGCCGTCTTCACCCGTGATCCGGTTGTACAGGATGTAGTTCTCCGCAGCGCGGCTCTTCACCAGGTGTCCCGATTTGCTGTGGTGCGAGTAGCACCCGCGCAGCGTGAACGACTTGATGTGCCCGATGTACATGTTGTGGGCGTAGCCCTCGCCGTCGCCGTTGTTGCCGAACTCCGAATGCTCGATCACGATCGAGCTCTGATCGTTGGCGCCCGTGAGGATGCCGTTCTCGTTGTCGTGGAAGTAGCAGTTGCGGAGCGTGAGGTTCGCCCCCTCTTGCCGGATCCCCGCGCCGTTCTTGTCCGGCACCGCGCAGCCCGACAGCTCCACGTTCTCGATCGTCGTGTCGTGCCCCTGGATCACCCAGATCGCCTTGCCCTGCGAGTTCTTCCCCGCGGCATCGATCTTCGCTCGCCCGTTCACCCCGCGGATCGTCAGGTTGCTCTTCCCGATCGCACACACGTCGCCGTTGTAGCTCCCCGCTGCGTCGATCTCGATCGTGTCCCCGTCGCTCGCCGCGGCAAACGCGGCGCACGGCTTCGCATGCTGTCCGCCCGGTCCCACCGTGAGGGTGGCGCCGAGTGCGTTCATCGAGACCAGGCTGGAGGCGGCGACGATGCCTGCCAGGGACGTGCGGTATCTCATGGTATCGGTCCTTCCTTGGGCCCGGCCGGGAGCACGCGTTGTGCCACGCATCCGGATCGCCTCCGCGCTGCACGGGTCGTGTTCGGTCGCTGCCGGGTGCGACGGCCTTGACGCATGTCCTACCCGTTTCCCGCGGGAATTGGATCCGCTCTGTCGCACCCCCGCGCTGGGCCCCTGGGACTCGACCTTCGCGGGCGAACCTTTCCGTGCGCTTCCGGCTCCAAGCTTCCATGACCCGTCGTGTGCTCCGCCTCGTTGCCTTCGTGCTGGGAGGCGCTGCTCTCGGCTTGGCCTATCAGCACTTCATCGGCTGCAGGACCGGGTCCTGCCCCATCACCTCCAACCCCTACATCTCCACGGCCTACGGAGCCCTGATCGGCTTCTTCGCCTTCGGAGGTTGGAAGAACGCTCGCGACGGCGCCCCGAAGCCGCTCCCCGAACCGGAGAGCCCGCGGTCCGACGACAGTGGTGATGCCCGCGCTGCGCCGTAGTAGATCCTCGTCATCCCTCATGCCCCTCGGCTCCGACCCCGCCATGCCGGCGATCCTGGTGATCGCGTCCCTCATCACGCTGGTGATGTTCAACGGTCTGGGAGTCGTCGCGGCCTTCCTGCTCTGGCGACACGCCGCGGCCGTCAGGAGGCGCGATCCCGCAGGAGCTGCGCAGCCCGGCGAATCCCTGGCCTTCCTGTTCTACCTGCTCAGCGCCGTGTTCTGGGTCGCTGCCCTCGTGTGCTCCATCATGTTCCTGCGCAACGCGCGCACCGCCCGCGCAGGCGCCATCTGCGGTACCCTCGGCGTCGCCCAGGTCGTGCTCATCGCCTGGGGCGTCTGCATCCCCATCATCGTGTTCGCAGAGGACCTCGTCGCCTTGCTTCCGCCCTGACCCCGCCTCCACACCGGCACACACAGCCCCGCCGACCCCCACTCATGGAACCACGAACCGACGCGGACCGATTCATCCTCGAGCAGCTCCAGCCCGTGCTTCGCGCGAACGAGCGCATCCTGGTCTGCGCCTACCTCGTGCCCGTCATTCGAAGCACCGGAGTCTGGGCCTTCGTCAGCGCCGCGACGTCCAGGGCCGCCCTGGCCGCGATCACCTCCGAGCGTCTGCTGCTCATCGAGTGTCGGATCGGCGCCTTCCAGCCCGTGCTCGAGAATCGCGGGGTGGTGTCCCTCGAACGCACGGAGATCAAGGGGGCGAGCGCCGCCTCGACGCTCGTGCTCGAGCTGGCCGACGGACGCCTGCTCGAGTACCAGGACAACCGCGCGAGCACGCACGTGTCCACGCAGGCAGAGTTCTTCGCGCGCATCGAGTCGACCTTCGGACACAGCGAGCAGGCGGCCCGCAAGACGCGCGATCAGCGTCGGCTCTCGTGGATCGCGATGGCCGTCGGGATCGCGCTCGCCATCCTCTACGTCCTGTACCTCTCCCGCGGACGCTGAGCCGCGTAGTGCAGGCTGCCGAGGCGGCGTCGATCACGCTGCAACATCGCGACTACTTCGGAATGGTCGTGCACCCGAGGACCACGTCGACCTGTCCCTTGACGTTCTGGACCTCGTCGCACGACGCCGGGCACAGGATGATCTGCTTCGGGTTGTCGGCGTCGTCGTAGTACCACCCCTTGTCTCCCTTGCAGTCCGACTCGCCCTGGACCTTGGGGTGGACCTCCTGCGAGCCGCCTTCGGGGGTGAAGGCGACGTTGACCTTGGTCGGATCCGGCTCGCCGCTTGGCGGGTTCGGGATCTTGTAGGTGCATCCCACCGCGCCGCGAATCGCGTTCAGCGCGTTGAGGAACTCCGCCCCGACGTTCCCCGCCCCGATCACGAACGCCTCGGTCGTCCCCCCCTTCTGCGCGATCGCGTTCAACGCCGTCAGCTCGCTCCCGATCCCGATCACGAACGTCTTCACGCCGTTGGCCGCACCGCTCTCCGCCACCGCCGCGACATCGCTGACCTCGTTCGGTACGCACCCGGTCGGCATGCCGTCGGTCGCCAGGACCACCAGCGAGATCTGGTCGGTGTTCTGCCCCGCCCACTCGAGCATCGTGTCCATCGTCCCGCGCATCGCAGGCGTCATTGGCGTCTGCCCTTCGGGTCCCTGGCTCGCCATCACCGCGTTGATGTCCGCGGAGACACCCGGAAGCGGAGCGATCCCCACCGCGAACTTGCGGTAGTCATCCGAGATGCAGGAGTCCGTCGCCCCCATGGCGTCCATGCACTTCTTGAAGATGCACTCCTCGCCGTAGGGCAGGCAGTCCGTTCCCTTCGCGCAGTCCACCTTGGGCTTCACGCTCGGCGGCACCGGGAAGAACCCCAGTCCCATGCTGATCCCGGTCGTGCCCGGCAGGGACATGAACTCCGTGATCGCGGAAGTGACCTGGTCCCACTTCGACGTCCCCGTGCCGGCGTCCGCATCGAGCGGCGAGGACATGGAGCCGGAGTGGTCGAGCAGCAGGTACATGCCGACGGGCACGAGCTCACCGGTATACGAGTCCGAGGCACACCCCTCGAGGGTTCCACCTCCGGCCGCGCCGCCCGTTCCGACGATGATCACGCCGGCTGCGCCGCCGTTGGAGGCCCCGCTGCCGCTGCCGCCCGCCCCCGCCGTGGGGCCGATGTCCGATTCCCCGCCCGCGCTGCACGCCAGCCCCAACGCCAGGGCCGCAACGGCGCCCGTGCCCGAGATGAAGGCTCGTCTCGACGACATGCCGCAAGCATATCAGCGACGCTCGCCTCGCGCGAACGGGCCGACGCCTCGGAACTGTCGCGGAGGTTCTAGCCTTCGAGCGCTTTGAAGAAGGAGTTGTACTCGGCCGTGTTGTAGCGCTCGTAGTCGATGGGAAACGGCGTGAGCTGGCTGATGCCGTTCTTGTATCGGATGGTCAACGCCATCGGCGTCACCTCGCGGTAGTTGCTCGTCGCCGGCAGGTCGCTGTTGTTCTTCCCGCCAGCCGAGAAGAGCGTGAGCAGCACAGCCTCGCGGTCCTCGATCACCCGGCGGAAGCCCTCCACCACCCGCTCGTGTCCGCGCACCAGCGTCGTGCAGCCCAGCTTCGCCATGAAGCTCTTGAACTGGACCACACCGAAGGGGAAGCGCGCGTTCGCCTTCTGGAGCTCGAGCGGGATCATGTCCGCCTCGCTGGGATCGCTCCACAGCATCTGGAACCGGATCTCGCTGTCGTTGAGCGACCCGATCCCCTTGTACTTCTCGGCGATCGTGTCGTCGCGCGGAATCCCCGCATGCACGAACAACAGCCGATCGAACACCAGCATGTTCGGCAGCTCCTCGAACATCTTCATCCAGGCGGCAAACACCTCGTTGGGAGCGATGCCCTGCAGCGACATCATCGCCTCCGCGGGACGCACCGGCGCCAGCACGCGCCCGTTGAGCTCCACGTAGTACTCATGGTTGCCGCGCAACGCGAACACGTGCCCCGGCGCAGCCAACGAAAGCTGCATCACCGTGCGCAGCACGCCGTTGTAGCTGAACCGGCCCCGGTCGATGTAGTCGCCCAGCAGCACCAGGATCATGTTCGGGTTGTTGGCCGGATCGTCGTGGTACGCCTGCACCTTGCGGAAGAAGTCCGCCTGCATCAACGCACCCTTCAGACACGAGTAGCAGCCGTGCAGATCCCCCAGCACCAGCAGCTCGTAGTCCTGGTTCTGCTTCGTCGGATACACGTGCACGTGCCCGTCCAGGAACGGCTCCTGCCCCGCGAACTCGGAGAACGTCCGCGCGCGCTCCAGCTTCCCGGCCCCCGCCTTGCGGGTCTCGTCGAGCCACCCGGAGAACTTCTGGATCAGATCGAGATCCAACTGCGCCTGGCGCACGAACGTCTCCTGATCCCGCGAGTAGTCCCACTCGTAGCGTCGCAGGAACGGATGATCCACCTCGCGCGCCGAGAGCCGACGCGCCTCGTCGATCACCACCGCCCCCTCGTCCAACGCCTCGATCTCCACCTCCGGGATCTCCATCGGCGCGCTCAAGAGGTGGAACAGCTCGTCTCGGAACTTCGCCTCGCTCGGGTGCACCACCCCGTCCGCATGCATCAGCGCGTCCACCGTCGACAACAACGCCGCCCGGTTGTCTTCGTCGAACTGCGTGAACAGCTCGAACGCACGCAGCTTCAGCTTCGCCAGCACGAACTGCAGGGGGTCCTCCCCCTCGGGCACGCTCTCCGAAAACAACGCCCGGATGTTGCCGTCGATCCGCTCCAGCTCCTCGTGGAAGTGCCGCGTCCACCGAGCGATGACATCCCGATGCTCCGTCAGATCCCCCTGGAGCACGTCGCGGGCCCGCTGCTCGATCAGCTTGCCGATGTACTCCTTGATGAAGTCCCTCTCGCTCAGATCGAAATTGCCGTCGATGTACCCGAACGCCGTCAGGGCGAAGATGATCGCCTCCATCTGCTGCTCGGCTACCTTCGAGTCCCGGCTGAACGTCAACATGGGTTCCCTCCGTGGTGCCCGGCAGGGTAGCGGGAACCAGGCGCAACGCCAACCACCCCGCCCCGCTCCCGTCTGGCCCCCCCG
>JAKLDZ010000419.1 GCA_022703255.1 Myxococcota bacterium
TCGACGGTCGACTGCGACGACAACGACCCGTTGGTGAATCCCTCTGCGACGGAAGTGTGCGACGGCAAGGACAACGACTGCTCCGGTGCTGCCGACGATGGTCTCACGAAGACGAAGTACTACCCGGATGGGGACAAGGACGGGTACGGAACGGACACGGGGATGGTCGAAGCGTGCGCGTCCCCTGGGGAGAATTATGCGACGCAGACGGGGGACTGCGACGACAGCAACGCGGCAGTCAACCCAGGCGCGACGGAAGCCTGCGACGAGGCGGACAACGACTGCGACACGCAGGTCGACGAGGGCGTGACCACGACCTACTACGTTGACCTCGACGCGGACGGTTACGGCGTCGACGCGGCGGGCACCAACAAGGCGGCGTGCTCGCCGCCGGTCGGCTATGCGGCCGTTGCGGGCGACTGCGACGACGCGAAGCCGGCGGTGAATCCGAATGCGGAGGAGATCTGCGACGAGCTGGACAATGACTGCGACACGCAGGTCGACGAAGGGGTTACGAAGAACACGTACTACCCTGACACGGACAAGGACGGATACGGCGCGGATGCTGGATCGATGCAGGGGTGCACGGCGCCGGTGGGAGACTGGTCGCTGCAGGGCGGGGACTGCGACAACGCCGATCCGCAGCGTTTCCCGGGCAACACGGAAGTGTGCGATGGCAAGGACAACGACTGCAACACCGCCACGCCGGAGCCCGGTGCGGGGACGTACTACCGCGACGCCGACAACGACGGGTTCGGAGACGTCAACCAGACGACGACGGCCTGCGCGCTCCCGGCAGGGTACGTGACCAACAACCTCGACTGCAACGACGCGAGCGCGACGATCAATCCCAACGCGATTGAAGTGTGCGACAACGTCGACAACAACTGCGTAGGTGGAATCGACGAGGGGCCGGTGGAGACGTGGCCGGATGTGGACCATGACGGGTTCGGAGACGCGGCCGCGACGTCCTCGTTCCGTTGTGCGGCAGATGCCGCGCACGTGGACAACGACAAGGACTGCAACGACGCGAAGGCGGCGATCAACCCCGATGCGACGGAGATCCCGGGCAACGGGGTGGACGAGAACTGCGACGGAACGGACACCGCTGCAGGAACCGTTTGCGGCCATGACGGTTCCGGCGTCACCAAGATGCCCTACTATGACAACGGCAACGGTCTCTACGACACGGAAAACTACGCAGGAAATCCGGCGGGCACGGGGTTCTTCTGGGATGATTACGAGATCTCGACCGTGGCGGGACAGGCATTTACCGCGCTGATGCACGCCGACAATCCGGCGACCCTGCGTCCCCGCATGTACTTGAAGGCGAATGCCTGCGGTACGACCGGGTTCAGCTCCAACAGTGGATGGTATTCAGGCAATCCCTCCGCCGCCTACCCGCGCGCACGTCTGATCGTCGATCCGTCCGTGGCCGGCTACTACTACCAGGTGCTCACGTCGAACACTGCGGGGCAGACCGGCGGCTATGACTACGCGGTCATTCCCGGCAAGCTGGGTACCTCTTGCGGCCATGACGATGCAGGCGTCTGGCCCCTCGGATTCCGCGAGAACGGAAGCCTTTCCGCCGGCGATACCCAGACCGGGTCACCGGTTCCGGCCGGCTACGAGGCCGATGACTACGAGTTCTTCCTGACAGCCAATCAGACCTACACGCTGTTGTATGGCGGGATGACCTACGGCGAGAGGATGTACCTTTCGAAGGCAGGAGCGTGTGCGACGAACATCGGCACGTCGACCGGCGGCATCGTGAACGGCGGAGCCCGGTACGTGTACAAGCCCACGGCGAATGGCGTCTACGTGGCCTGGCTTTCCAGCACTTCCACGACTGGAACTGGCGGATACTCGTTCAATGTCGTGCCAGGAAACGTGGGCGAGAGCTGCTTTGCCGGAGCCGGCTCGACTGCCGGCACCGGGGATTCCTACGTGCTCTTCCCCCTCGGCGGCTCCGTCAGCCAGTCGCTCGCAATCGGCGACCGCGTCGACACCATCTTCGGTAATCGGTTCTTCGATGACTACGAGACCTGGCTGGAGAAGGGCCAGTCCGTGAAGATCACCATGACGACCCCCAGCGGTGGATTCGTCCCGCGCCTCAGGCTGACTTCGGGCACCGCCTGCACTACCGCCCTTGCAACCTCGACGCAGATCGTCGGCAATGCTGCGACGATTACGTACACCGCGCCGAGTGCAGGAATCTACGTCATCGTTGCCTCGAGCTACCTGGCCAACCAGACCGGCAGCTTCACCGTCGCCACCCAGTACAACTGACGCGGCAGCCCCATCGACTACGAGCCGCCAGTGCTCTCCCCGCGAGGGCGCTGGCGCTCGCACCTCGTTTCGCGGCCGAAGGCCCGTGACTCCACCCGCTTCCCGATCCCGTCTCCGCGACCCGTGGCAGCCGGGAGCTCACCCCGTGCCGTCGTACGGAATCACCAGCTCGACAACCGTCCCTTTCACCCCGCTGCGCACGGCGATCGCTGCGCCGAGGTCCATGGCGACGCGCTCGGCGATCGCGAGCCCCAGCCCCGCGCAAGGCCTTCCCAGGACCCGCCTCGCGTAGTACGGCTCGAAGAACCGAGCGAGGTGTCGCTGCTCGATCTCCCTCCCGTCGTCGGAGACCGACACCCTCACGCAACCAGGCTGCGCGGACCCGTGATCGCCTGCCCCTCGCTCCACCTTCACAGCGATCCCCACGCGTGCCGTGGCGGAGAGGTGCGCTTGCTCGAGCAGCAGCTTGACCACTTCGGCGAGCGCTTCGGGGACAGCTTGGACGACCGGCACGCTCGGGTCGATCGCGACGTCGATTCTCACGTCGGCGCGCATCGAGGAAGACGCCCTCAGCTCGGGCGACGCCAGGCACGCCTCGAGGATCAGGTCGAGCCGGCACTCCTGCCGCTTGCCCTTGATGCCGCACGCAAGAACCTTGAGCTGGTGCGTGAGCTCCGCGGCCAACTGCCCCGCTGTCTGCATCGCCGTCGCATAGGCCACCAGTGGGCTGTCCTCCGGGAGCTCCATGACCATCAGCTCGGGGTAGCTCACGAATCCCGTCAGGATGTTGTTCAGGTCGTGCGCCACGCCGGCCGAGAGCAAGCGCGTGGCTTCTTGCGCCTTCGTCCGCTCCCCGTCCGTCACGCCACCCTGCGGCGTCGGCTCGCGTTCGCTGGCGTCGTTCTCGTTCGTCATCGATTCTGTTCCATCGACCTGCCCCCGTTTGGAGCGTTTCGCTGCGTCTCCTGCATGCCAGCCCCTTGCTCCGACGTCCCCGAGGCATTCGGGGGGAGCGAGTATTGGCGCGGACGCGTCGGCTGTCGAGTGTGTTGCGCGTCCAGCGGCGCGCGCATGCGACGGATCCCTGGTCCGCTGCTTGCTTGGAGGCGAGACCATGGCCTTGCTGCGCGCCAACGAGCTGCTTGACGGAGACCCCGGAGATCTCAGCGGAGAAGGCTGCCCGCAAGCGACCCTGATCTCCCTGATGCAGGTTCCCCCCTCGCACCCGGCCCATCGTGAGGCGTGCCTGAAGGCCATTCGCCTCATCACCAGGCTGCACCTCGTCGACGAATGCTTCGCCCCCTTCGTCGCACCCCTCCTCGCCAGCGGGACGCTCGATCCCAGGGAAGCCATGGCGGTTCGCGCGCTCGCAAATATGTACGAGCAGGAGCGGCGCCCCACCTGCGCGCTCACCATCTTGGAGAACCTCGCGTCGATCCGCCCGACCGATGTCTCCGTCGTCTGCAAAGCCGCGGCCCTGCGCAAGTCTCTCACCAGCATGCTGAGCGCCGCGGACAGGGTCGCCGTCATGCACGAGCAGGAAGACCGGCTCGTCGCGTTCCTCTCAGCCCCCGACGACGCCCTCGCCCCCGCCCCCGCCTCCGTGCGTCGACCCAAGACCCACTGACGCAAACCACGACTGTTGCGAGTCGCAGCACTTGAGCGACGGCGTGCGTCCGTGAGAGAGTGGCTGCCGCGGGGCCGGGAAGCAGGCCCACGACGGGGCTCGGGGGAGCATAGATCGACCAGGCGCCGCGCGATGGACGCACGCAAGAAGACCAAGGCCCAACTTCTCGCGGAGCTCGAAACGCTCCAACACTCCGCCCCGCAGGACATGCTCCGTCTCGTCGTCGAGTCTCTCGACGAAGGTCTGCTCGTGGCCGATCCCCGCGGTGTGGTTCGGTTCGCGAACCGTCCGTTCGCCGACGTCTGGCGCATGCCCGAGCCTCCTTCTCCGGGGTCGGCCATGGGAGACCTCGCCGCTGCGCTCGATCCCTTGGGGGCTCGGGCCGGAGAAGTGCGGGGGGCTATGCTCGACTCGATACCGGGCGAGCGCAGGCAGCTTCGCTTGCACGACGGACGCGTTGTGGAAAGCTCGATGTTGGCTCCGCCCGATGCGGGGGTGGAACACCGGGTCTGGTGTTTCCGCGACGTGACCGAGCGCGCGGCACTCGAGGAACGCACGCGGCACTCCCACAAGCTCGAAGCGATCGGACGGCTCGCCGCGGGGGTCGCCCACGAGTTCAACAACATCCTGTTCACGATCACCAGCGCTTGCGAGCTCGTTCGTCTACGCGCTGCCGGTGACGACACGTTTGCCAGGGAGCTCTCCGAGATCGAGTCGGCTGCCTCCCGCGCCGCGTCGGTGACGCATCGTCTCGTGGCATTCGCGCGCCAGCAGGTGCTCCAGACCGAATCGCTCGATCTCAACCAGGTCGTACTCGGCCTCGAGAGGATGATCCGTCGCTTCCTCGGAGAGCACATCGAAGTGTCGTGCAACCTGGCTCCGCTGCTCGATCCGATCTGCGCCGATCGGCAGGGGCTCGAGCAGGTCCTGCTCAGCCTCGTCGCCAATGCGCGAGCCGCGATGCCCAAGGGGGGGCGTCTGACCATCGAAACCGCGAACGTAGTCGTGGACGACGAGCAGGCCGCTCGGCTGGGAGACGCGACACCGGGGCCTCACGTGCTGCTTGCCGTGAGCGACACGGGACCGGGGCTCGACGACGAGGCGCGGTCACGCATGTTCGAGCCTTTCTCTGCGGCCTCGCAGCAGCGTGGCGGCGATGCATTCGGCCTTGCCGCGGTCTACGGCACGGTCAGGCAGCACGGCGCGCACATCATCGCGACGAGCGAGCAGGCCGTACCGACGATCAACGAAGCCCTCGATCTGATCGAGTACGCGGCGAGCATCTGGGGCATGGTCGCGGGTGACCACTTCCGCTACCGCCTGTCGCTCGGCGACCGGGCGGACAACG